>JBGQGO010000124.1:0-12019 GCA_041497455.1 Blastocatellia bacterium
CGACCCGCGCGCCGAGTGGAAGCAGATGTACCGGGAAGCCTGGCGCATAATGCGCGACTGGTTCTACGACCAGAATCATCACGGATTGAATCTCACCGAGCTTGAAGCACACTTCGCCGAGTACCTGCCAACGGTCACACGGCGAGCGGATTTGAATGCGCTGATGAATCGAATGCTCGGCCACGTGTCCGTGAGCCATCTTGGAATCGGAGGCGGCGATTTGCCTCAACCTGCCGGGCCGCCCGTGCGCATCGGACTGCTGGGCGCTGATTTTGAAATCGCCGGCAATCGTTATCGCTTCAAGCGCATCTATCGTGCGACAAAATACAACAGCCCATCCGGCTCCGTGCAGGCGCCTCTGGACGCGCCGGGGGTAAGCGTGCGTGAGGGCGAGTACTTGCTGGCGGTTGACGGTCAGGAGATCGATGCGTCGAAGAGCATCTATGCGTACTTCGATGGCAAGACGAATCAATCGGTGAGGATCACGGTCGGCCCTAACCCAAATCAAGACGGCGCGCGTACGCTGACGGTCTTCCCGATTGCGAATGAAGCGGGTCTGAGGCTCGCAAATTGGGCGGAAGAAAATCGCCGCCGAGTCGAAGAAGCATCAGGCGGCAAGCTCGGGTACATATACGTGAGCGACTACGGCCCGGGGACTCTGGATGTCATTCGCGGACTTTCGGGATACAGCGACCGCCCCGGCGTGATCATAGACCAACGCTTCAATGGCGGAGGCATCACGCCTGACTATCTGATCGAGTGGCTGCGCCGGCGGCCGATCTACTACTACACCTTCCGCGAAGGTGATGACATCGCAACGCCGGTGAATCCCGGGCCCTCTGCAAAAGTGTTGATCGTGAACCAGGAGAACTTCTCGGCGGCGGAGACATTCGCTTTCATGTACAAGCTCGCGAAGGTCGGGCCTATCGTCGGCATGCGAACCGGGGGCGGAGGCATCGGGCCTTACGTCTACACGCCGAGATTCGTTGACGGCGGAAACATTCAACTGCCCAATCGAGCGGCTTATAACCCTGACGGCACGTCGTGGGGCATCGAGAACGTGGGCGTTATTCCGGACTACGAAGTCGAGATCACACCGAAGGACGCGTTGGCGGGCCGCGACCCTCAGCTCGAGAAGGCGATTCAGGTTGGGCTCGAAGAGATCAAGAAGAATGTGCCTGTGCGGCCGATCAAGCCGAAGTACCCGGTGCACAAGTGACGACGTCCGACAAACTTCAGTTTGTCGCTGGCCTATCGCCGAATTAGGGACTCGCGACAAACTGAAGTTCGTCGGACATTCATAGGGAGGTAACCCCGAAGTGTACGTGATCCAAGTAGCTTTGTTGTTAAGCTTCGCGCTGTTCACGGCGCAAGATGATTGGCCCCAATGGCGCGGGCTCAACAACGACGGAATGGCTCGCGGCGACGCGCCCCACGAGTGGAACGACACAAAGAACATCGCCTGGCGTGTGGCCATTCCCGGCCGAGGCAATTCTTCGCCGGTCATCTGGGGCGACAAGATTTTTCTTACGACTGCCGTGCCCACGGACGGCGCGACAGCATCCGCGACACCGCAGCCGCGCAGTCAGGTGCGCGGTCCCGGAGGCGGCGCCAACGCCGGGCGCGAACATAAGTTTGTCGTGATGTGCCTCGATCGCCAAACCGGCAAAGTCCTGTGGGAGCGCGTCGCCAGGGTCGCAACTCCGCACGAAGGTTACCATCACCAATACGGGAGCTTCGCGTCCAACACTCCCGTGACCGATGGCAAGAATGTGTATGCCTTCTTCGGATCGCGCGGTATCTACTGCTATGACCTCAACGGCAAGCTCGTATGGGAGAAGGCGTTTCAGCCTATGCGCATGAAGCTCGGATTCGGCGAAGGCGTAGCTGCGGTCCTTGACGGCAATTCGCTCTATCTGAAGTTCGATCAGGAGCAGGGCTCTCACTTGCTGGCGCTCGACAAGCAAACCGGCAAAGAAATCTGGCGGGTCTCGCGCGACGAAGGCAGCTCCTGGTCACCGCCGCTGATCGTCACTCACAATGGACGAAAGCAGATGGTGGTCAGCGCCTCGTCCAAGGTGCGCTCGTATGATCCTGCGACGGGCAAGCTTATTTGGGAGTGCGCCGGTCTGGGCAGCAACGTGATCCCGGCGCCGGTGTTCGGCGCCGATGTGGTCTACGTGATGAGCGGCCATCGCGAGCCGAACCTGCTCGCGATCCGGCTTGGGCAGGAGGGCGACCTTACCGGCACGGACGCGGTGCTTTGGACCAACAATCGGGGCAATTCCTACACTGGATCGCCCGTGCTGCACGACGGCAAGCTCTACTTTGTCAGCGACAGCGGCATGCTGAGCTGCCTGGATGCACGCACCGGCAAAGCGCACTACCAACAGCAGCGCTTGCCCAGGTCTTACAACTTCAAAGCCTCTCCGGTAGGCGCGAACGGCAAACTATATCTCGCTACGGAAGAGGGTGACGTGGTGGTCGTCAAGATGGGTGAGAAGTATGAAGTCCTGGCGGTGAACACTCTGACGGACCAGATGTTCATTGCGACGCCGGCGATCGCCGGAGGCAGCATTTATCTTCGGAGTCAGGAGGCGCTCTACTGCGTCAGGAATTGAACACGGCTTCAACAGAGACTGAGCGGTGCGCACTGGCCGCATCAACGTTGCGCTGAGATAGGAACGACTCCTCGCTCGCTCGAGCCTTGAGCTAGCAAAGCGCGGAAGCGGAGCTTTTGAAACCTGCATAGATTATTTGCGCTGAGCACGGACTTCCTGTTTGAGATCCTCGAAGCGTGCGGTGATGTTCTTCTCGGATTGCTCGATGCGTTTTTCGATCTGCTCGAATCGCTTGTCCATCACGCTGGCCTGGTAAGCCAATCCGCCAGAGATCGTCAAGCAGAGACTAACGATCAGCGCAATCAGTTGCCAGATGGACTGACGAACGGAGGCGCTAACGATCTTATTGAGTTGATTCACAGTACCGCGCATTTCGGCGAGTTCCTCCCGAAGGGCAGAGATTTCAGGATTGAACGTTGTGCTCATATGGCTCCTTTGTGCGAGCCCAGGATCTCACGCGCGCATTATAGCATCGCGATTCTCGATATCGGAATACGAGAATCGCACAACGGATCAGAATGAGAGGTGTTCGTCTGAGCTGTGCCTGTCCACGGTTCCTATCGCTTTAGAACGAGCCGAGGGTACAATGCGCGAAACGGTTTAAGAAATGAAAGCGAGCACACGCTATGTCAAGATCGTGGAATGGTCCGACGAAGATCAATGCTATGTCGGAAGTTGCCCAGGTCTTTTTTATGGAGGCTGTCACGGAGACAACGAAGAGGCGGTCTTTGTGGATCTCTGTGAATTAGTCGAAGAGACTATCGAGCTTTACCACAAAGAGCGAAAACCTCTGCCTCCTCCTACTGCGGGAAAAGATTACGCCAACAAGATGTTGAACGTTGCCTAACGCAGGTACGACTGGCAAGCAGCAAGAAGTGTGGTACGCCGGAAGGGAATGGAGGATGGCAAAGGGTAAGAAAGAGAAAGATCACATTTACGATGAAGCAATCGACAAGGCCATAAAGACCGGTTTCCTGTTCGATCGCAGCATCAACTTTTATGAGAATCACATCCACGACGAATTGATCGAAAAAGGGTATCACGAGGTTCAGGTTGAGTGCGCGAATAAGGTGCTTGCCCACTTTCAGACGAGCGTAGGGGCTAAGCTCGGACGGTGCCCGGAGAAACTATGGTCCACCGGCCCGTGCGCCGATTGTGGCAAGGATGTTGATCACAGGAACTTCAATACCTTTCCAATATATGGGGCCTTTTTATGTAAGGCGTGCAAGCTCGCCAGAGATGCGCCCCGGCGATGTATTGACTGCCGCACCAAGTACCATGATCAATCGCTGAATAAGTTTGTAGCTGACCCGCTTGTACACCGGAGTGTTCATTTTCTGAAAGATATATCTGTAGCTGGTGCGCACTTCTGAAGGGGGATTTGACGTTTATCACAGAACGTACGCCCCAAAGGAACCGGGATGAGAAAATGCTGACTACTGAGATGGGCTTGGTGAAGCGGCGCGCGCACAAGTTTCCGACAGGTGAGGAGCTTAAGAGAGAGCGGACAGAACTCCCTGCACTTGAATGGGTTTTCTTTCCCCGCCACGGGGAAGATATTGTTGACAGTCCATTGCGCTTCAAGGGAGAAGATGTTTCAGAGATTGGAAGCGGTTACTTTATCCAATATGCCGGATATGTATGTTATGAATCTCCTAAGCCTAACGTACAAGTTGATAGTCGGTATCTCCTAATCTATCACCCCAGTGACGCGCGAAAGATCGTCATGATTTGCAGGTTGCAGATTTTCCACCGGAGTTGTCAGGGATACGTCGAGACGTACTGGAACCCTCGGCCGCGCTCCTTTAATCTAAAGAATCTGTCTCCTGAAAATGCCGACAAGGAGGCCAAGATCCTGCTCGCCGCCAAGTCCCTAGTATTCACCGTGGAACGCCAGTATCGGGGCGGACGCCCGGCAGGGCTTCCAAAAGCCTTAGAAGTCATACACGATGACTACATTAATCTTTGTGCCTGCCACCAATATCTCTATTCAGATAATGCACGCCCCTCTCAACCTAGTATGGCTGATTTCTATGAAGTGAATCGCAGTAGTCTTTACCGTCACCTAAAGAACACATTCGGTATCTCCTTCTCGGATGTAAGATCAGAATGTGAAAGTCGGCTAAGGCCAATAGCGGTGGACGATCTTCCATATAGGTTCCAGCGTTACCTTGAGCGAAAGCGTATGGAGCAGGCGACGGATACACTAGTCAAGAGATAATCACCACCTCTTCAGTTTTGCAACATTACGCAACAGAATACTCGCCAGACGTGTGCTAAAAGAGCACCGGAGGCTGGCCTACGCATCGGGTGGTTTTGCCCGAGCATACCGTAGGACTAAGAGCCAACGAGAAACCTGAAGGTGAAGAGAACCATTCTTCGAATGGTGTTTAGAAGGAGGGGTCATGTCCAAGGCTGAGATTATTGTTGCCGCTGTGGGTATCATTCTTTCATGTCTTCAGCTAGCCCTTTATCTGAAAGATAAGCGCAAGCAGTAACCGTTGTCGGAGAAACGCCATTGCGTCGGGTGCAAAGCTCGCGGGTTTGGTATTGGCCGAGGCTTGCTTGCGCATTTTGCGCCTTGCGCGATTCTGGGAAAGCCATTCCTGTAGGCGGACACCCTTCCAATTTCGAATCGCGAATCTCGAATTGTGAATCGGTCGGCAGCAACAGCTCGAAGGGGTTGAATCGCAGTGGGGCTTAGACTTAACCACCACTCGTCGGAACAGTGTCGTGCCCGAGTATTGGCATTCCTGACGCGACTTTGCTGGCACGCTAGTTGGTTAGTCTCCCTCAGGTAATCAGGCAAGAGTGAGTTCGTGTGCCCGCCTGTAGCGCATTACGATCATTAGGTTCATTGGGATTTGGTGTCTGACCTTCGGAGGAACTATGCAGAGTCTACTGCAAGACTTGCGATACGGACTGCGAATGTTGTTGCACAAACCCGGGTTCGCCGCGGTCGCGGTGATCACTCTGGCTCTCGGGATTGGCGCGAACACGGCGATCTTTAGCGTGGTCAACGCCGTGCTCCTGCGCCCGCTGCCCTACCGCGAGCCCGGTAAGCTTGTCCGAATCTATACCGAGTTCCCAACCATGGACCTGAAAAAGTTCTGGATGTCAGCGCCCGAGTTCCTCGACATTCAAAACGAGGCCGACTCCTGGGAGAGCATCGGCGCGTGGACTACCACCGGACGCAACGTCGCTACCAGCACCGACGAACCGGTTAGAGTCACTGCGGCGATCGTCACTCGCGGATTGATCGATACGCTGGCCGTGCAACCAGCCATCGGCCGCAACTTCACGCCTGAAGAAGATCGCAACGGCGGACCTCCTTCAGCGCTGATCTCCGACGGACTTTGGCGGCGCGCCTTTGGTAAAGCCACCGACATCGTCGGAAAACAAATTCAGGTCAACTCGCAGCCCACCACCGTCGCCGGTGTGATGCCGCCCGGTTTCGTTTTTCCTCCCGGCAGCAACGATCCGGCCGAGGTGTGGCTGCCTCTTCAACTCGATCCGGCAAATCCCGGCGGACGCGGCGGGCACTTCCTTTATGTCATCGGCAGGCTCAAATCGGACGCCAACGTAGAGCAGGCGCGGTCGGAAATCGACTCGCTGATGGCTGGATGGAAGAGTCAGAATCGGGCTATGCACTTGCCCGATCCTGAGAAACACCCCATCCTGATGGTCCCGCTACATGAGGACGTCGTTGGCGCAGCGCGGCCTGCGGTCCTCATGCTTCTCGGCGCGGTTGCGTTCGTTTTGCTCATCGCCTGTGTGAACGTCGCGAACCTTTTGTTGGCGCGAGCCGAAGCCCGCCGCCGTGAGTTCTCGATACGTCTCGCGCTTGGAGCCGGACGGAACAGACTGCTCAGACAGTTTCTCGCCGAAGGCATGATTCTCGTAGTGCTCGGGGCAATAGCTGGGATAGTTCTCGCCAAAGTCGGTCTGCGGCTGGTGCTGGCAGCGGCGCCCGACAGCATACCGCGAACGGCCGAGATTGGAATCGACCCAGCGGTGCTTGGGTTCACGCTCGGAGTCTCGATTCTTTCGATCATCGTTTTTGCGATGGCGCCGCTGCTGCAGATGCGCGATCGCGACCTCGCGACTACGTTGCGAGGCTCGGGACAGAGGACCTCTGGTGGCGGCGGAAGTCACAGACTGAGAAAGACGCTGGTAGTCGCGGAAATCGCTCTCGCGGTGATTCCGGTTATCGGGTCGGGTCTGATGATTCGCGCCTTCTGGAAGCTTCGACAGGTGGATGTCTGCTTCGAGCCCCGAGGGGTAACGGCGTTCAACCTACAACTCCCCGCTTCGCGATATCAGACCCCGGATCGAATACGTTTTGCCAACCAACTCGAGGAGCGATTGACCGCGCTGCCTGGAGTCAAGTCTGCCTCCGTGGCCTCGGGTCTCCCGCCGCTGCGCCCGATAAACGCGAACGACACCGACATCGAGGACTATCAAGGAACGCCTGACGGCCCGGCCGAAAATGTCGACTACTGGAACATAGTGAACGAAGGCTACTTCAAGACGATGGGCATCCGCACACTCGAAGGCCGCGCGTTCGAGCCATCGGATCGCAACGAGAGCGCGCAAAAGGTTATGGTCATCAACCAATCGATGGCGCGCCGCTTCTGGCAAGGAAGCCCTATTGGCCGCCGTGTGAACCCCGCGTTCAGCACTCCGCCGGTGTGGTTCACAGTAGTGGGCATAGTTGAAGACACAAAGAACCTCGGCGTAGACAAGCCCGCCGGAACCGAACTCTATTTCCTTCTGCCTCAGACGGTCGCGGCCGGAATCAGCACACGCATGAGTTTTGTCGTGCGCTCGGAGGACGCGGCGGCGGCTGCGATTGCGTCGAGCATCCGTTCGGCTGTGAGCGAGTTGGACCCGAGCGTTCCGATCTTTCAACTACAAACGATGAGCGACGTTGTTGCTGATTCGTTGGTAAGACCTCGGTTTCTTTCGCTGTTGCTCGGCGCGTTTTCGGCGATCGCGTTGTCGCTGGCGGCGATTGGGATTTACGGCGTGATGGCTTACTCGGTGACGCAGCGAACGCAGGAGATCGGCGTGCGCGTGGCGCTTGGCGCGACGACTCGCAACGTGCTGGCGATGGTGGTGGGCGAGGGCTTTAAGATGACGGTCGTCGGCCTTGCGGTCGGGTTGACCGGCGCGTTCGGGTTGACCCGCTTGATGGCCAGCCTGCTGTTTGAAGTGAGCGCGACTGATCCGCTCACGTTTGCGATGGTTGGTTTTGCTTTGACCGCAGTCGGATTGTTAGCTTGCTTCGTGCCGGCGCGCCGGGCGGCGAAGGTCGATCCGATGGTGGCGTTGAAATACGAATAGGTTTCTGGTTTCTGGTTTGTGGTTTCTGGTTTGTGGTTTCTGATTTGGGCGACCGATCGTTTTTTGACAGACCACGAAACAAACAAAACGAGAAACCACAAACCAGAAACCACAAACCGAAAACGGTGAGGCAGCCTGATGAATGGATTGTGGCAGGATTTGCGGTACGCCGCGCGGACCTTCATAAAAGCTCCGGGCTTCACGCTTATCGCGGTGCTGTCGATCGCCCTGGGCATCGCCGCAAACACCTCGATGTTCACGCTCGTCAACGCGGTGCTGTTCAAACCGATGCCGGTTCCGCATCCCGAGCAACTGGTTGCACTCTACACCACCGAGCCGAATTCGAGATATCCGGACGCCTTCTCCTATCCCGACTACCGGGACTATCGAGAGCACAACGAAGTCTTCAGCGATCTGTTCCTCCACGACGGTACGCCGGTCAGCATGAAAAACAGCGGCGACAAAGCCGAGCTGATCTGGAGCGAGTTGGTCTCGGGGAACTACTTCACAGGGCTTGGCGTGACGCCGGCGGCAGGCCGCGTCCTCACACCGGACGACGATCGCGCCGAGGGCGGGCATCCTGTCGCAGTCCTGAGTCACGGATTCTGGAAGCAGCGATTTGGCGCCGACCCGAACATCGTCGGCAAATACGTACGGTTGAACGGCCACGACTTCACGGTTGTCGGAGTTGCGCGGGAAGGCTTTTCGGGAACGCGCTTCGTCGGCTTCATTCCTGATGTGTGGATCCCGATTGCGATGCATAACCAGGTCGTCGCCGGAAGCGAAGATTGGCTTGAAAACCGCGGCCGCCAATCATTCAACGTCAACGGGCGTCTCAAGCCGGGCGTTACCATCGAGCAAGCTACCTCCGCGATGAACACATATGCGCAGCAACTTGCCGAAGCCTACCCTCGCACTAACGCCAACATCAGCGTTGGTATGGTTCCGGGCGGGAGTAAGACGCAGCCCGCACTCACGCTGCTTGGTTACATCCCGATCGTTGCGGGGCTGATGATGGGCATAGTCGGACTGGTGCTGTTGATTGCCTGCGCGAATGTAGCGAATCTCTTGTTGGCGCGAGCTTCGGTTCGGCGGCGCGAGATTGCGATTCGCCTGGCGCTGGGCGCGGGCCGGCGGCGTCTCGTGCGTCAGTTGCTGACCGAAAGCGTGTTGCTATCGTTACTCGGCGGCGGTTTGGGATTGCTGATGGCTCAATGGTTCAACGAGCTCGTTCCGCTGACGAACCCTCAACTCGACTTCGCGACGATCGATTTCAGTTACGATCTCGCGCTCGATCACCGCGTTCTCGGGTTTACAGTGCTGCTGTCCGCGCTGACCGGAGTCATCTTCGGTCTCCTCCCTGCATTGCAAGCTTCCAGAGCTGATCTGGTGACGACGTTGAAGGGCGAAGGTCCGGCGGTCACTTCGGGCACGCGCCGCTTGAGTCTGCGGAACCTGCTGGTCGTCTCGCAGGTGGCATTGTCGCTGATTCTTTTGATAAGCGCAGGGCTGTTCATAAGAAGCACACGGAGCGTGCAGGAGATGAATCCCGGATTCGAGTCGAAGCGGATCATGCTGGCTTCAGTTGACGTGGGCCTGCACGGCTACGACCAGGCGAAGGGACGCAGCTTCTTCAAGCAGATAGTCGAGCGCGTGAAGTCTTTGCCGGGCGTGGAAGCCGCAAGCATCGGGGGTCCGTTGCCGCTAGACGCCTACAGCAACGGAGCGAGCTTGACCGTCGAAGGCGCAATGCCGCGTTATGAGAACGAACGCCTCAGCGTGAGCTACAGCATAGTCGGCCCCGACTATTTTCAAGCGATGGACACGCCGATCGTCGAGGGCCGGTCCTTCACTGAACACGACGATCAGAACGCGCCGCGCGTGGTTGTAGTCAATGAGACCATGGCGCGGCGCTTCTGGCCTAACGAGAGCCCGATCGGCAAACGCTTGCGGCTGGGCAGCGATCGCAACCCTTATCTCGAGGTGGTCGGCGTCGCCAAGGACGGCAAGTACTTCCTGCTCGGCGAGCCGCCAACTGAATACCTCTTCGTTCCGCATTCGCAGAACTACGACGGGAAGATGACGTTGATCGCCCGCACCTCCGGGCAGCCGGAAACCCTGGCCGAGGCGATGCGTCAAGAAGTCGCCGGTCTCGACAGCGAACTGCCAGTCTACGGCGTCAAGACTATGCCGGTGTTTCTGGATCGCATTCTCTCCGGCCCGAAGTCCATCGCCGCGCTGGCAACAATCTTCGGCGTAGTCGCATTGTTGATGGCGGCAGTAGGCCTGTACGGCGTGATGAGTTACTCGGTCGCACAACGCACACGCGAAGTGGGTATTCGCATGGCGCTGGGAGCCGGTACCGGCACCGTGCTGAGGCTTGTGCTTAAGGAAGGATTGATTCTGGCCGGCGCCGGCATCGGGATCGGGTTGGTCGCGGCAGTGGCGATCAGCCGGCTGCTCGGGAGCATGCTCTACGGCATAAGCGCGACTGACGCGGTGACGTTTGTGACGATCCCGTTCGTTCTCGCGTTGGTGGCGCTGGTGGCGAGCTACGTGCCCGCGCGCCGCGCCACAAAGGTCGATCCAATGGTCGCGCTGCGATACGAATAGGTTTGGGGTTTCGGGTTCAGGGTTCGGGGTTCAGGGTTCAGGGTTCAGGGTTCGGGGTTTAATGTCCGAAGTGTTCTACCTTCAACCCTGATCCATGAACCCGGAACTCTGAACTGACACTTCGAAGGATCAATGGAGTCTCTGCTACAATCTGACGCGCACCCTAGCCTCCGAAGACCGCGGCCCAGCCGACTTTGAGCAGAACATACACTGCCCAGAAGCCGAAGACTACCGTGGCTGTCTTTCCGGTTGTTATCTTGCGCGATCCGGCGATTGCTGCAAAGCCAATCGTCAACAGTATCAAGAACCAGATAGAAAAGATGTCAAGCGAGCCGGCTACGGACTTGATCACGGCTGACGTATCAGAAGGAAGAAACGCTGCGAGATTGGACGGAACTATCCCAGCCGACTGAGTTGGGTCGATGCTTCGAAGGCCCTCCTCGTCGCGTACCATCAGCGAAGCCATGGTTACGATGGTCGCTACAATGCCGGTTGCGGCGGAGCTCCACGCAACTGCGGATAGAATCTTCTTGAACGTCGTCTTAGCCTGGATGAACATCAGGCCAAGCGCAAAGATGCCGGCGAGTATCACGTAGAATACCGGCGTGAAGACCGCCGCGATGAGTGGAGTAAACTTCGCGATGCTCTTTCCCAATGAGATCTGCTGTTGCATCTGCTCCTCGGTGAGCGATTGGTTGCTCCTCTCCATTCTCTTCTTCATCTGGTTGCGCATGATCGAATCCCAATCAGGATTCACGCGCCACTGAAAGAAGAACGTTGAAGCAAGAACCGTCGCGATGGCGATGATCATCGGTGCAATCCAGGTTGGCTTTCGATTCACATCCGCAAACGTCTCGCCGGGCGAGAGCAACGTGCCAGTCAGTCTGGCGAAGGGTCCGAGCCGCGCCGGCTCCTCGGCCGCGGCCTGGTCATGCTGTTGGGGCGCGCCGTACACAGGCGTTGTGTCCGGCGTCTGATTCTCGGGCTCACTCATTTTGGTTTTTCTCCTGAGGGTTTTTCAATTGCGGATCGCGAATCTCGACTTGACAATCCGCAATCCGCAATCCGCAATCCGAAATTCTCGCTGAGCCTACTATCTTTTCTCACCGGGTGCAACCACCATGCAGGCCACGAAGTGGCCGCGGCTCACCTCGATCAACTGAGGCTCCTCCTCGGCGCACCTTGGCTCGGCGATCGGACACCGCGTGCGGAAGCGGCAACCAGACGGAGGCGCGTTCGCGGTGGGAACGTCTCCCGGCAAATGTAGCCGCTCGCGACGGTGCTCAGGATCGGGAACAGGTATCGCAGACAGCAGCGCTCGTGTGTACGGATGCAGCGGGTTGTGAAATATCTCTTCACTCGAAGCGACCTCGACCAGCTTACCCAGGTACATTATGCCAACTCGAGTCGAGATGTGCTCGACGACCGACAGGCCATGC
>JBGQGO010000125.1:0-11968 GCA_041497455.1 Blastocatellia bacterium
CTCTCGCCCTCGCCCTTCGTGTATTCACCCGCAACCGCTTCGGTGTCGCCAACGAACTCGAACATCTCCCGGCCATGCTCGACGAAGGCGTTCAGCGATTCAGGACCCAGGAAATAACGCTGGCTCTGCGGCGCCAGCGAGGCGCCCGGCAAGCTATTTGGTAAGCTATCGAACAGGGGCGGACGAGTGAGGGCCGGGCTTGCAGGAATCGCATCCGCAACCGCCCGCGCCAGAGCTTCGTGAACAGCCGACGTACCGCGAACGGGCTTCTGATTCCCATCAGCAACGCGAACAAAGAAGTTGCCTTTCCAGAAGAGAAGCTCGCCGTCAGATCGCGCGCCGCCCGATCCTACCTCAATTCCGGGGGTCTTGGTTTTGCTCGCTCCGCTGTTGAATTGGAAAAGCCCGAGCGCGCCAAACTGGTTCCGCGTTTCGAACACGTCCACGCGCGCGCCAGCGTACTCGCGCGAGACGGCGGAGATGACCAGGTATTCCTGGTAGATCGCCGCCTTGTCCGCCACAAAGTCCACGATGTTGTCTCTTGCGACTAGCTTTAGGTCACTGGTTGCCTTGTGGCCGGCAAGCGTATCGGGCAACAACCTCACAAGGGGGCCAGGTGACGCGAGAGTGACAACGTCTTCGCCGGCTGCCGGTTTGTCGCCGGCCGATGCTTGCTGAGCCCCGATCGCAAGCGGCGATGTGACTAGCAGTATGAGGGCCAGCATTGCCGGCCTGCTCTTCGCAAAGTGCATTCGTTCGTTTCCTGAATCAAGCATAGTCAGATTAGAACCCGACGCGGGCGCTTTAGTTCCGCCTCCGCAACTCGCCGAGTATCTGATTCGCGTAGCGTTCGGGATGATGTATGTCATCCAGGACTATCTTTCCCGTCTCAGAGGCGCTGTCGATCTCGATATCCCCGAGGTTCAGAAACCGTTGCCAGACCGATGCAGTCACCGTTACATCCTGAATGTTGCGGAGCGGGATGTTCCGCACGATCTTCGCGATTATTCCATAGCGCATCTCGAGCTTGTGATTCGTGAGCGTGTATACCTCGCGCTTCCTCAGAATGTGCTTGTAAACAGGGTTCGAAAATACGAGCAGCGCCACGCCGAGGATAACGAGGAACGCGACCTGCGCGCTAACTCTGGGGCTAAGAACTCCCATCAGCGCCGCCGTACCGATTACGATCAACGCGGCCACGATGTACCTCACCAGCACGAATATCATCGTGGGCCTGACCGTGAAGATCTCTTGCTCGTCGGCATAAGAAGCAACCGCAACTGGACCATCAGAGGGGCCGCCGGCTGATAGGGTCTGTGAGCCGCAGCTATTGCAAAAGCGGCTTCCTTCGGGGAGCGTCTGTCCGCACTTGTTACAGTACATGTGATCACCTGAGCGATGGTCTCTTGCAGCGAGTCAGTTCAAATCTTAGCACAGGAACGTCGTGCCAGATAAGAACGCCCCGGCTGTAGACTCCCGACCTATTTTCCATTTTTTATTTTCCATTTGTCATTTGTCATTTGGCGACTTCCTGTTCATTGGATCGTCGCTCAGAACCCTGCGTATCCGCCGGAAATAGCAAATGCCAAATGGAAAATGGAAAATGGAAAATCCCGCCTTATTTTCGGTTTTTTATTTTCCATTTGTCATTTATCATTGAACAACCCCCTTCGTCTCGCAAGCTGACAGCGTGCGCTACGACCGACTGGCAGGTTCCATCGAGTCCACCATGCAACCGTACATCGATCGCTTCGCCGATTATCTGAAGTATCAACGCAATGCGTCCGCGCATACTTTGCGAAATTATCTGAGCGATCTCGATCAGTTCCATGACTATCTCTGTCCTAAGGATTCCAGCGGCGGCCGGCGCGATATCGACATCCGGCAAATCGACCACATCACCATTCGCGAGTACATGGCGAAGCTTTACCAGGACAAGCGAAAGAAGTCTTCAATTGCGCGGAAGCTTGCGACGCTTCGGACGTTCTTCAAGTTCCTATGCCGCGAGCAGGTGCTCGATCTGAACCCCGCGCAATTGGTCTCAAGCCCACGATTGGAGAAGAGGCTTCCAAAGGTCATCTCGATCGACGAGGTTGTCCAATTCATCGAGACGCCCGACACCGACACCGTGCTGGGCAAGCGCGACCGCGCTATAATCGAGCTGCTGTACGCAACGGGCTGCCGAGTGTCTGAAATCGCGGGAATGAATCTCGACGACATCGACTTCAAACGCGCAACGATTCGCGTGCGAGGCAAAGGCCGCAAGGAACGCTTCGTGCCGTTCGGATCAAAAGCGAAGGAAGCTCTCACGGTTTACCTCGAAGTGCGCAGTGCGTTGCTCGCGGAAGCGCCCGAACACAAGCGCGACCCGAAGGTAGTCTTTCTGAATTATCAAGGCACGCGCATCACTACTCGTTCGATTGGCAGGCTGATCGGAAAGTACGTCAAGGAGTGCGCTCTGGCTCAAAACATCAGCCCGCACTCGCTGCGGCATTCGGTCGCGACTCATCTGTTATCGGCGGGAGCGGACTTGCGCGCGATTCAAGAGTTGCTCGGCCACGCGCGGCTTTCAACGACGCAGATATACACTCACGTGTCGATCGAGCAATTGATGCGGGTCTACGACAAAGCTCACCCGCGAGCTAGATCGGTGGATTGAAGTTTGTAGTTCGGCCATCAGGCGGAAGTTCAGAGTTCAAGCTTTAGCTTGCTTCCGGCGCCTTACCCTATCGAATCACGCAAGCTAAAGCTTGAACTCTGAACTTCCGCCTGAAGGCCGGACTACGAACTGCCCCGCTTGACCGGCATCGTTCAAGCTTGTAGAAATTTGGACGATCATGACAGATCAAACTCGAGGACTCTCCCTGCCGCAAATTTCTCTCGACGCCTACCGGATAGAAGGCGTCGGCCGGGTGATGACTCCGGCGCTAGCGATCTATCCGGAAATCGTCGACGCGAACATCAAGACGACGCTGCGGTTGCTGGGCGGCGATGCTGATCGGTGGCGCCCTCACGTCAAAACGGCGAAGCTCGGTTTCATGATGCGGCGACTCGTCGAGCACGGCATTGCGAACTTCAAGTGCTCGACCTCGCTCGAGCTGTTGACCGTGTGCGATGCCGGCGCCGCGGACGTCGTAGTTGCCTATCCAATGGTTGGCGCTAATGCTCGTCGCGTGCGAGAAGTCTCAGAGCAGTTTACTAACGTTGGTGTGTCGGCGCTGGTTGAATGTCGCGAGCACATCGAGCCGTGGCGAGGAAGCCGCGTGGGGCTGTTCATCGACGTGAACCCCGGAATGAATCGCACCGGCATCGAGCAAGATCGAGTAGAAGAAATAATTCAACTCGCACGAGCCATACAGAAGGCTGGTCAGGTCTTTCGCGGGCTGCACTATTATGACGGCCATCTCTCATCGGTCGCTCTCCCGGAGCGCGAGAGCGTCGCGCATCGAGGGTACGACCGTTTGATGGAAGTCATCGCCGCCTTCGAGCGCGCGCACATTGCGATCGCAGAAATCATAACCGCCGGTACGCCGGCTTTTCCTTGCACGCTCTCGTATGCGCCCTTCGCAAGTGGACCGTTCATTCATCGCGCATCACCGGGAACCGTTGTCTACAATGACTGCTCCAGCCTCGTCCAACTGCCGCCAGAGTACGGCTATCGCCCGGCGGTGGTCGTTGTTTCGACGGTTGTCTCTCGCCCGTCGCCCGGGCGCTTCACTTGCGACGGGGGACACAAGACGGTTTCGGCTGATTCAGGCGTTCCGACTTGCGCAGTGATCGGCTGTCCGGAGTTTCTGCCTTCGAAACCGAGCGAGGAGCATCTTCCAATCGACGTTGTGGAAAGCTCGTCAATGCCAATGATAGGCGATGCGCTGTATCTTGTACCCAGACACATCTGCCCGACGGTTAACAATTTTGACCACGCGCTGATTGTGATCGGCGGCAGGATCGTTGGGGTTGAACGAGTAACGGCGCGCGGCCGCGAAGCGCCGCTTCCACTCTGAGGATTGTTATTGCGGCGGCCGTTTAACGATTTGTCGCGGCGGCGGGTTGGTTCTGACTGCGTACCTGTTGCTTGTAGAAGTCCGAGATGTAGGTTCTCATTCCAAACTCTGCCCAACTCATGCCGTTGCGCCTCGCCTCGGCAATGGCCCGATCCGCCGTCCAGCCGTCATGTGAGATCCGATAGATCGCCGTAATCGTTCCGGTTCTATCAGAGCCGCGCTTGCAATGAATGAAGACTGGTTGATTGTCTGGATTGTTTATTATGGCCATCACTCGGGCGACCTGTTCGTCGGACGGCGCGCTCAATCCAGGCATCGGTATGTTGAAGTAGCGCAGCCCGGCGGACTCTGTTTCCTTTTGCTCTCCGCTGATCCGGTCGTCGGGGCCGCGGAGGTTGATGACGGTCTTTATGCCAAGCTCAGAAAGTTTCTTCATGCCCCCACCGAAAGGTTGCGCGCCGCGGTAGAGCTGATCGCTCACCCTGTGAAAATTTGGAAGTTCCTTGTAGCTCGGTTCCTGTTGAGCCTGGCTCGCCGACACGGCAAGCACAAACACACACATTACCGCGCTCAGTCTGGTAATTCTTTTTTTCATTTGATGGGAGACCCGCGTAAGCTGGGTGCGATTGGCCGCCCCGCGGGATGCCTACTTGTTCGAATTGACTACCACGCCCTTCACTTCGATCTGCGAGTAGTAGCCGTAGACATAGTTCTTCAACGAACCGTGCCCCATACCGTATTCAAAGTCGTAGCGCTTCATCTCCAGGTAAGCCTGGTCTGCCGACCAGCCATCGTGAGTGATCCTGTAGATCGCGCTCATAGCTCCGGTGCGATGACGGCCGCCGGCGCAGTGCACAAATACGGGTTGGTTCGCCGGATCATTCACTATCTTCAAAAACAGTTCAGCCTGCTCGGCGGAAGGTTGGCTCTTGTCGCTCATTCCGATGCGATAGAACTTCATCCCCTGCGCCTCGACCAGGCCCTGCTCTGAGGCTTGGCCGTCCCTTTGGAGATCAATAATTGTCTTTACTCCCATCGCCGCCAGGTCCGCATAGTCCCGCTCTTTGGGCTGAGCCCCGCGATAGAGGCTCTCATTGATGCAGCCAAAGTTCTTGATCTGAATCTTCGACGCTTTGTCGCGCTCTGCTGTTTGTGCGGCTGATAGTATGGCGAGTGCAATAACGACGGCTGTAGTGGACGCGGAAACGATTGAGAGTCTTCGAAACGCGCGCATCAGGTGACCTCCTAACCAACTAACCCTTATTCGATCTTCCGGGCGTTCGATGCTTATGATACCTTGATCTACTGCCCGAGGCAACGAAAAAAAAGTCGGAAAAGAGTTCGGCGCCGGGAAAGGAGCGAGGAGTGTGAACGCGCAAACGACGCTCAAAGGTCGAGCGAGAGATTTCTTCGCCGGACTTCAAGAGGAGATATGCCGCGCGCTCGAGCAACTCGACGGCCGCGGGCGATTTCGCGAAGACCTCTGGGTGCGCGATGAAGGAGGAGGCGGCCGCACGCGAGTTCTGGAGGACGGAGCGGTCTTTGAGAAGGCGGGCGTGAATTTCTCAGAAGTGTTTGGAAGCTTTGACGAGCCGTTCGCTAAGCGTCTGCCGGTTGGCGACGGTGTTGAATTCTTCGCGACCGGGATTTCGCTGGTGCTCCATCCGTCCAACCCCTTCGTGCCCACGGTCCACGCGAACTTCCGTTATCTTGAACGGGGCTCTGGAAGCTGGTTTGGCGGCGGAACCGATCTGACGCCGTATTATCCTTACCTGGAAGATGTGATTCATTTCCACCGTACTTTGAAGACAGCCTGTGATGAGTTCGACCCGGAGTTCTATCCAAGATTCAAGAAATGGTGCGACGAGTATTTCTTCCTCAAGCACCGGGATGAGACGCGCGGAGCGGGCGGCATTTTCTTCGACTACCTCACTGGCGAGCACTCAGGCGAGCCGGCCGGACCAAGTGAAGCGCCGCTGACAGACGAGCGCGGGATCGAATTCATCTTCGAGTTCGTCCAGCGAATCGGCCGCTCCTTTCTTCCGGCCTATCTTCCCATAGCCGAAAGACGCAAAAGCGAGCCGTACACTGAGCGCGAGCGAGAGTTTCAGTTGATCCGCCGCGGCCGCTACGTCGAATTCAACCTTGTCTATGACCGCGGTACGCACTTCGGTTTGCAGACACGCGGACGCACCGAGTCGATACTTATGTCGCTGCCGCCGCTTGTGAGATGGGTCTACGATTACCAACCCGAGCCGGGCACTCGCGAGGCCGAAGCGTGGGAGTTCTTCCATCCACGCGATTGGTTGAAGCGCTCATAACGAGCGACACATCCCTCGGAGCACTGGCGTCCTTGCCTGACTGCTTTCACAACTCGCCTCTTTCTGATAGAAGTTCCCTTTCCGTGACGCCGCCAGGCAGTCATGCCTGCGCTCCTAGGTCTAATCTGATAGAAGAATGGAGGATGTGCCGATGTGGTCAAGATCGTTCGGATTACTAAAAGCCTGTCTGATCGCTGTGGTTCTGGGGACGTGGGCATTCAGCGCAGCGCCATCGTCTCCTGTATCGGGCAAGGTCGACTTCCGGCACGATGTCCAGCCGCTCCTGAAGCAATACTGCATCGACTGTCACGGGCCATCGCAGCAGATGCATGGGTTCCGCCTGGACCGCCGCCGAGACGCGATGAGGGGCGGCACGATCAAGATGATCACACCTGGTAACAGCGCTGGAAGCAGGCTCTACCAGAAATTGATTGGGAGCCAGTACGGCCCGCAGATGCCGCTCACCGGCCCTCTCAGCGAGCAGCAGATCGAAATCATAAGAGCATGGATCGACCAGGGAGCCGAATGGCCGGACGATCTCTCGGGAGAAACGCCTCCTCCGGCGCCTGACGCGAAGGCCGTGCGGTTGATGCAGGCTTTGCGCGATGGCGACGAACAAACTTTTAAGAAGCTGGCGGGCGCAGATCCAAAAGCCGCGAACCTCAAGGGACAGGGTGGCGCGACGCCTTTGATGCAAGCAGTGCTGTATGCGGATTCAAGATCAGTCCGATTCCTGTTGGATAACGGCGCTGATCCCAACATTCGGAATGAGGCTGGCGCCACCGCTCTGATGTGGGCGGTGGATGATCTCGAGAAGACCCGGCTGTTACTCGATCATGGAGCGGATGTGAACGCGCGCTCTGACGACAGCCGAACCCCGTTGCTTATAGCTGCGGGGCAGCTCGGAGGTAGTGCTGTGGTAAAGCTGCTGCTGGATCGTGGGGCCAATCTCGCGGTGAAGTCACCTGTCACTGTGGGCTATGCGACTCCACTGGCAGAGGCGGTGCGCTTCGGCGATGAAGCGCTTTTGCTCATGCTCATCGAACGCGGCGCTGATGTGAAGAACGCCGGGAAGTTTGCGCTGGCAACCGCCAACAGAGCGAAGTGCGAAACGTGTCTCGAAACATTGACGGAGCATTCAGATCGGGGCGCTCTGACCAGTTCCGCAATGCTGCTCTCTCCTCCGCGTGCAGACGGGCTCGCGGTGAAGAGGTTGGTCGATAAGGGAGCCGATCCAAATACAAAAGATCCCGAAGGCCATACTATCCTGATGCTTATTGCAAGTTCGGATGCGATCCCGGTCGATACTGTCAAATCTTTGATCGAACGAGGAGCGGATCTCAACGCGAAGGATCCCGCGGGGAGAACCGCGCTCGATTTTGCGAAGCAGAGAGGCTCGACCGCAGTCGTCGACCTCTTGGTCAAGGCCGGCGCGAAGGAAGGAACGGCGGCTACAAATCCGATTCCAAGTCCCAAGCCTGCTGGCTCTGTTCGAGCAGCGTTCGAAAGAAGCATTCCGCTCTTGCAGAGAGCCGATTCCATCTTCATACAGAAGGCGGGTTGTGTTTCATGCCACCATAACTCGCTCACCGCGATGACCGTCGCGACCGCGCGCAAGAACGGACTCCCGGTCGACGAGCAGATTGCCCGCAACCAGGTGAAGGCCATCGGGTCTTACATCGAAACCTGGCGCGAGCGCGCTTTGCAAGGCGTTGGGATCCCCGGGGATGCCGGCACCATGAGCGCCATTTTGGCCGGCCTGGCGGCCGAGAATTGCCCGCCCAATGCGGCTACCGATGCTTTCGCCCGGTTTATACAGTCGCAGCAGTGGCCGGATGGGCGATGGCGAGTTTTTTCGCATCGACCACCGCTTGAATCCAGCGAAATTCCAGTCACCGCTGCTTCGTTGAGATCGCTTCAGGTTTATGCTCCAAAAGCGCAACGTGCGAAATATGAGATGGCCGTAAAGCGTGGCGCGGACTGGCTGATGAATGCCCAACCCCAAACGACCCAGGACCGAACGTATCAACTTCTCGGTTTGGGATGGGCGGGAGTGAAGGCGAACAACGAAATCATCAGGAAGGCTGTACGCGAGCTTCTTGCACAGCAGCGATCCGACGGCGGCTGGGCTCAGCTTCCCGGACTCGCGAGCGATGCGTATGCGACGGGTCAGGCGTTAGTGGCGTTGAACCAGGCCAGCGCGCTGCCCTCGACAGACCCGGCCTACAAGCGAGGGATCGAGTTCCTTATGAAAACGCAACTCGAAGACGGCTCGTGGTACGTGAAGACTCGGGCTATCCCACTCCAGCCCTTCTTCGAGAGTGGATTTCCTCATGGACCTGACCAATGGATCTCAGCGGCTGCGACCAATTGGGCCGCGATGGCGCTCGCCCTGAGCGGGAGCCGTTGACAGCGAATCTCATTGGACTGGTTTAGTCGGTTCGCCAAATAGAAGATAAGCCGGACGAAAGAGCGGCTGATAACGTAAGGGTCCGTTGTTCGGCTGGCTGCCAAGTGCTAAATTATTCAGCGCGATCATCAAACGAGGAGCTAGCTATGGCGGCACGCAAACGAAAAGAGTACGGCGAGTACATCGTCTCAGACTCGAAGATCTGCGGCGGGGACTTAACCTTCAAGGGCACGCGTCTGCTGGTTAAGGATGTCCTTTACTACGTCGCGAAGGGCAAGGATTGGGATTGGATTTCCAAAGCCTACGATGGAAGACTCAGTCACGAGGCGATTGCCGAAGCCGTTGAGTTGGCGCGGGAGGCGTTGGTCGCAAGCACCGAGAAGCGGCGGCGGGCAGCGTGATCATCCTCGACGAGAACTTGGACGTCCCACAGCGGCAGCAGCTTGATAGCTGGGGTATTCATTTTCGGCGCATCGGTGGCGAAATCGGACGCTTTGGAATGGACGATTACGACGAGATTATCCGGCTCCTTCACTCCTTTCGCCGTCCGACCTTCTTCACGTGCGATCAAGATTTCTACCGTCGATGGCTGAGCCATCCTGGCTATTGCCTGGTCTACCTTGAGGTCAAACCCGATGAGGCGGCACAGTTTATACGACGTTTCTTGCGGCATCGCCGCTTTCGCACGCAAGCTCAACGGATGGGTAAAGTAGTCCGAGTCCATCAAGGTGGCATCAGCGTCTGGCAAGCAGGCATGGGCGAAGGACAAGAGATCGCCTGGTGACCGCCATGGAAGATAGAGTGTTCGATCAAGAATATGAGAGGGCGAAACGGGCAGCCGCACGAGCCGATCGGATTGAACCGCGCGCCAAGTCCGCGCGCTATGATCGCCGCACGAATCGCATAGTCGTGGAACTGCGCAACGGGGCAAACTTCATGTTGCCGGCTGAGCTAGCGGAGGGGCTGGCGGGAGCAGCGAGAAAGGATCTGGCTGAGGTGCAGGTAACGCCTTCGGGCGCCGGGCTTCGCTGGCCGACTCTCGATGCCGACTTCAGCTTACCGAACCTCTTGGCCGGGGAGTTCGGATCAAAGAGCTGGATGGCAAAGCTGGACCGCAATGACAGAGTAGAAGTCAGAAAGGAAGAACCGCCAAAAGCGCGAAGCAGCCGGCGATCGAAACCGTAGTAACCAGCTCAAGTTACTTCTTTGCGGCTGCGTTCGATGTCATCTCGGCGGCAACGCGTTCAACCCGCGACATCACGCGCAGCAGATTCTCGCCGAGCACCTTCTTGATGTCCGCGTCCGAGTAGCCCCGCTTCATCAGTTCATAAGTAATCGTCGGCAGCTTCGAGATGTCTTCCATTCCCTCGGGCAATCCGGTCAGAGGGACTCCGTCGAAGTCTGAGCCGATGCCCACGTGATCGATGCCCGCCACTTTGGCGATGTGGTCTATGTGATCCATCAGAACCGAGAGCGGTGTTTTGCCCGGATCGTTCGCTTTGCGCCACGCGTCGATCTCTTCCTGCGCGCGTTTCGGGTCGTTAGAGTATTTCGCCTTCAGCTCGTCTTCCATTGTCCGCTCGCGCAACGCCAGCTCAGCTTTGCGAGGATCCAGAAAGCCGTCATAGAAGTTGACCATCACCACGCCGCCGTTCTTGGCTATCGCCCGCAGCATGTCGTCGCTCATGTTACGAGGGTGGTTGGCGATGGCTCGCGCCGAGGAATGCGAAGCGATCACCGGGGCGCGAGTCGTTGCGATCACATCGAAGAACGTCTTGTCCGCAACATGTGAAATGTCCACCATCATTCCGATGCGATTCATCTCGCGGATGACTTCGCGGCCGAAGTCCGTCAATCCGTTGTGATGCTGAATGCTCGAGTTGTTTATGTCGCCTTCAGAATCAGCCCAGTCGTTGGTGTTCGTGTGAGTCAGCGTCATATAGCGCACGCCCAGCTTGTAGAACATCCGCAGCGCCGGAAGGCTGTCTTCGATCGCGTGTCCGCCTTCGATGCCCATCAGCGCGGCGATCTTACCGCTCTTTGCGATCCGACGAATATCCGCCGCCGTTGAAGCCGCCTCGAGCGACTCGGGGTGACGGCGCACCTGCTCGAGCACAACGTCGATCACATCGAGCGCTCGCCTCGCCGCGCCTCCCCGTTCGGCGGGCTTCTTGTTAACGAATTCTTTCCCCACGTACACCGCGAAGAACTCGGCTCCAAGTCCGCCGGCTTTCATTCGCCTGAGATCGGTGTGAGTTTTGATCTTCGCGTTAGGATCGTCTCCGCGCATCGCCAGATCGAATCCGTCTTCAATAAGCGGCGATGTGACGTCGTTGTGAGTATCGATGACTATCGACTGACGGTGTAGTCGGTTGGCTCGCGCTCGAAGCGCGGCATCGTCTTGCGCCTTTGATGACGCGGCGCCGCCGCGCTTCACCGTTTCTTTCTTGGAAGCGGCTTTAGCCGCTTGAGTGGAATTCCTGGCTGGCGAAGAACCATCAGCCGAAGCAAGCAGTCCCACGTTGAGCGAGAGAACGAGACAAAGCACTGCGGAGCGTCTTAGAAGCGATGTGAGCATGGTTTTGAAAGTCCTTTTCTGCGAAGCTGTGTGTAGAACCTATTTTGCCGTGTAATATCCGCGACGCGCACGCACTTGAAGCCCCGGCCGCTTGACCTCTACGCGAATTGCCCTGAACGTGCCCGCCCGGCCTTCGCCCTTGCTGTAATAGGTCAACACGAACTGCGCGCGCACTTCCGCCGCCAGCCGTTTGTATATCTCGTCCAGGTCGCGCGTTTCTTTTTTCTGGTCTTCGTAGATGGGCGGAAAAAACGCGCGACCACCGGTGTCCTCGCACATCGCCTTCAACACGAACTCGCCTGCAAGATCCTGAACGCTGGCCGAAGGGGCGACGCCCGTCGAGTGCACTCCGTAGATAATCGCGTCCGACTCCTGCGCTTCGGTGAGCGCCTTAGCCAGCGTCGCTCTCGACGCCGTATCGGTCCCGTCTGAGAGAACGACCATCACGTGGCGTCCATCGGAGGGCCGCAGATATCTCGCAGCCGATATCATCCCGTCATAAAGCGAAGTCGCACCTTCCGGTTTTAGCTGTCCAAGCGTGCTGACAAGCTGATCAATGTCGGAAGTGAATTGCACCTCGATCTTTGCGTCGCTCGATACGCTCATCAGCGCCGCCTGATCGCCCTGGCGCATCACGTTTCGAAAGAACTGAGCC
>JBGQGO010000126.1:0-11953 GCA_041497455.1 Blastocatellia bacterium
AAGCACAACCGCGACGTAGTGGTTGAATTCGAGTCAGCGCTCGGGCCGTACACGGGTGAGTTCTCGGGGAAGTACGCGGACGCCGCAGCCGAAGCGATGAAATACGCGTTCGCCCGCCAGCCGGCGTTCACCCGCGAAGGCGGCTCGATCGGGGCGGTGGTGACGATGAAGAAGTACTTGAAATCGCCGATCATATTTCTCGGGTTGTCGCTGCCTGAGCACGGCTATCACGCGAAGAACGAGAACTTCGATTGGGGAATGGCGTCGGGCGGCATCAAGATGTTCGTGCGGTATTTCGATCAGATAAGCAGCCTCTCGCGTTAATCGGCATGAGTGAACAAACCAGTCATAACCGTGCGTGGGCGCTTCTGTTTGCGCGCGGGGTTCTGGGTCTCATCTTCTTCATGGCCGGTGTGTACAAGGTTTTTCAAATGGGACCGCTCGGCCACGCCCGCACGTTCTTCATCGAGCCTTACGCCGACACGTTCTTACCCGCGTGGTCTCTTTGGGTGGTCGGCACGGTCATTCCGGTAATTGAGCTCGTCGCGGGCGCGCTTGTGATTGTTGGTCTGCGAACCCGCGAGGCGCTCATTGCACTTGGGGGTATTCTAGTTGTCGTGACGTTCGGCCATCTTTTGAAAGAACCGCTCTACGAATTCCACACTCACGTGATTCCCCGACTGGCTTTGTTATTGTTTGTGTTAATGATCCCCCAAGAGGACGATCGCTTTTCGCTGGACCATCTTCTTAAGCGCCGAAGCGCACAGCATTCGTCTTAGTGCCGCGTTGAATTGATGCGAAGAATTGTACTCGCCGTTCTTATTCTAGTTCTGCCCACCACGACGGCAATCGTTGTTTATCTGGTCGTCAGCAAAACAACGCCAACGAATCGCGAAGCAATCGGGCTCGTGA
Source organism: Blastocatellia bacterium (assembly GCA_041497455.1). Classification (GTDB taxonomy): domain Bacteria; phylum Acidobacteriota; class Blastocatellia; order UBA7656; family UBA7656; genus Onstottus_A. Next base: position 913 of record JBGQGO010000126.1, read on the forward strand.
CGACAATCGCCGGCTCGGGCTCCCCCGGAGTGGAAGACGGGCCTGCGTTGTCGGCCAGCTTCAGCGATCCGTTCGGCATTGCAGTGGACAAGCGCGGCAATGTGATAGTGGCCGACGGCGGACAGAGCAATCGAATCAGAAGAGTCACTGTTGACGGCAAGGTCGAAACGATTGCCGGGTCGATCGAAGGCTTTGGCGACGGGAATGCCTTGCAGGCCCAGTTCAATACTCCGTCGGGCATCGCTATCGACAGAGCCGGCAACATCATCATCGCCGACACATCCAACAATCGCATCCGCAAGCTCTCAACCGACGGCACCAAGGTCAGCACGATCGCCGGGAGCGGCGTCGCGGGGTTCAAAGACGGCCGCGCTGGCGAAGCGCAGTTCGATGGCCCAATCGGAGTCGCGGCCGATAAGCACGGAAATATCTTCGTCGCGGACGCCTACAACGACAGCATAAGAAAGATCACAACGGACGGCGCTGTTACGACGGTCGCGGGGACCGGCTCGCCGGGGTACGGCGATGGTCTGGCGACTGGCGCGGCTTTCGACACGCCGTGCGGCGTCGCTGTGGACAAAGACGGAAATGTCTTTGTCGCTGACACCGGCAATCACGCAATCCGGAAGATCAGCGTGCAAGGTGAGGTCACCACGATCGCCGGTAGGGCGGACGCGGGCCCGCAGGGAACCGAAGTCAGATTGAATCGTCCTGTCGGTGTCTGCATTACACAAGACGGCTTCCTCTTTGTTTCAGACGAAGGCGGCAGCAAGATCGTACGAATCGCTCCCGAAGGCGAGAGCAGAACGTACGCAGGAAGCGTTGCCGGCTTTGTGGACAGCGTCGGCGGATCTGCCAGGTTCAACGGTCCTTCATCCATCGCGGTCGATCGGCAAGGGGTTCTTTACGTTGCGGACTCGCAGAACTACCTGATCCGCGAGATCGTGCCCAGTCTGAGTGCCCCGCCTTTGAACGGGCGCGAGCTGTTCGTTCAACCATCTGAGGAAACCGCTGAGACCAACTCAGCGGTACTGATGCCGAAGCTCAACGCTTCGATGATGGGAGTCGGTCAGACGTTTCCGTGGCCTCTCAGCCCTCAGGGGAGTTGGCATGAGATCGCGGGAGTTGTCGGCGAAGCGCGCGGCGCAGCGGGCGGCGTTGCGCTCGATCATCTCCACAGCGGCTTGGATATTCGCGGCAACGCCGGCGAGGCGGCGCTGTCGGTGTTCGATGAGAAGGTCAGCTCGCCGATCCCGAACTGGGACTTCGATGGTGCGGGGGAGGGGATTCACGTCGGGCTGTTTAGCTACATTCACATTCGTGTCGGCCGCAACGCAACTGGCGGCATTGAAGCACCGGAGAAGTTCAAGGGGAGAACCAGCAGTGGCGGAGAATTAATCGGCGTGAGAGTCCGTCGCGGAACGCGTTTCAGAGTTGGGGACGTGATCGGTTCTTTGAACCGCCTCAATCATGTCCATCTGAATCTCGGCCCGTGGAACGCTCAAGCTAATCCGCTCGCGCTCCCGTTCTTCGCGCTGAAAGACACGGTGGTCCCGACGATCGAAAGCGTAGAGGTTGTGCCAACGAGTGCGCTCGCCAGCGCACCTGTGAATGGCAGCGCCGAGCGATCTAAACCCAAACACGCCGACCGTCCTGTCATCTCCGGTGACGTGGCTATTGTGGTCACAGCTTATGATCGAGTCGACGGCAACGGCCCGAATCGAAAGCTGGGGCTCTTCCGGGTTGGCTACCAGTTGCTGCAGCCTGACGGCGCTCCGGTGAAGGGATTCGAACAGCCGCTCATTAACATCGAGTTTAGCCGCTTGCCGCCGGAAGACGCGGCGGTCTCTAAGGCTTATGCTCCGGGCAGTGGCGTTAGCGCTTACGGAACGCCGACCAGGTTCCGCTACATCGTGACGAATCGGGTTCGCGATGGCGGCGCGTTAGACGGACTCCTTCGCACTTCAAGCCTCGCGCCGGGCGACTACATCATCAAGGTGACCGCTGAAGACTTCGCGGGCAATCGCGCCTCGGGTCCGTCGACCGAACTTGCGGTCACCGTCAAGAACTAACTTGCGTCTCGAGTCTCAAACGTTTTTGAATCGACTCCGGTGTACCCTTCGTCATATAGTAGGTGCGCAGATAATCATACTTCCGGCATCATTGTTCTTTTGGTGACATTCCACTCAGCAGTGCACGATCATGACGCTTGCGCCTGAAGTGGTTGAAGGCATTGCTGAGATGACATAGAAGGGTGGACCTATGAGAATCAGACGCTGGATTGGAATCGCGCTCCTGGTAGTTCTCGCCGTATTTGTTCTCTTCCTGATTTTCGAGAAGAGATACCCGGTAGAAGGCTGGACCGGTTACGACGTGCTTCAGCAAAAGGCGCCTCGTCCCGCGCCTCCGGTATACAACGGCAAGCAGGTCCCTCACGACGAATACCTGAAGTGGGTGTACTGGGGCGAGGAGTGGTTTCGTAACGAAACGTTCGGCAATGAGCGTGTCTGGACCGACGCTGTCGGGCTTCTCAACGGAAGCGTCGATGTTCCTAACGGCGCCGGCGGCTTTCGCAGCGAGCCTTTCTTCAAATACTTTCTCCAGTCAATTGACGATCTGGATGGCGTGCGAGGGAATCTTTACACCGGGAATGGCGAAGGTTACACGAGCGATTTGGTGATCAGTTTTCCGCCAGGAAGCCTGCTGGACAAGACATTTCCAATTCCGGAGAAGCTTCACACCGGGCTGGATGTAGAAGCGGGGTCACCGTGGCCGCTTGGCATCGTGCCGGTTCGCGCTCCCGTTCAGGACGCAGAGCTTACATACCTATATGACCCGGGCGCCTTTTCAGGCGGTCCCGAGGGTGTTGGGCCGCTGCCCGGCGGCGGGAAGTTTCGGATCGGCCTGAGTTGCGCGTTGTGCCATTACTCTCTCGACGTCGATTGGGACGGCAAGCCCGATCTAAAGTGGGCGAGGCCCGGCCAGCAAACGCCTGGCAGTCCGTACAAACCGGAACACGCCTGGGCGATCGGCAATCAGGACATCGCGCTCGGCTGGATTTTCGCTTCGTCGCACAACACGGTAGCAGGCTTCGAGAACTCCGGTCCGGTGGGCAAGACTTCTCCTGATGACGCGCGAGCGTGGGCCAGGTGGGTTCGCGGCAACTACGAGACGAATGCCGAGGAGGTGAAGCGTGAAATCGATCGAGGCCTGCTCGTGTTCCCTCGAGGCTTCGCGGACGACACGCCCGACGGACTTCACAACCCGGTCCAGTTTCCTTCGCTTTTCACCAACAGGAATTGGCCCTACAACTATGACGGCGTGACGGTCAACGCCTCGGATCGAAACAACAACGTTTGGACGGGCGGAATTGATCCCACTCAACTAGTCGCATTGTGCAAGGACCGCGCCGGCAAGACCGCCAAGCTGGTCTTTTGGGAAAAGAAAGGGCTGTACACCGAACTTACCGCCAAAGAGTATGCCGAGATCTTTGTGCGTTACTCGCCCGCAGGTCAGAGCGACCCTGCCCAGCGCGACAAGCTTCGCGACGACATACTTGGAGTTTCTGACGGGATGCCTGGTCTTCTGCAGAATGATGCCGTTGTTCTGATGCGAGGCGTACCCGAAGCGATACCAGGAGACCTGTTTGAGAAGAAAGAGAATAAGGACCGGATTCGTGAGCCTCGGCAGTTCGGGAGCGACGGCGCCAAACGAGGACCGATGGTCGCGCTGCTGGGAACAAGAGTCGTTACGCCCCGGGCTATCCGCGACAAATACTACGTTGGCGAGTTAGAAAGCAAATATGGACTGAATGGCGATGAGTTCGTCACCGAGGCCGTCAGCATGATGTTGGACTGGGTTGAACCGCCGCCGAATCGTTCGACTCTGTTGGCCAACGCGCGGCAAGCCGGGCTGGTGACAAAAGGCTATCAAGTCTTCAAGGACGAAGGTTGCGCAAAATGTCACGCCGGACCTTTCTTCACCAACAACACGATTGTTCCGCTGAAGGAGATCGGTACCGACGACGCACGCGCGGCCGTCACCAGGCCGCTGCAAGAACTCATAGCGCCAAAATACGACCCGAAGACCGGGCTTGCGGTGTCGAACGGCCTGGCTGGGTTTTTGGCCAAGCTCTTCGGCGGCGAACGGACCGGCTACAAGGTTGTCACGTTGAGGTATCTGTGGGGATCGGCGCCGTACCTCCACGACGGGGGAGTTGCAGTCACCTTGAGGTATGAAGCTCAACCCCCTGGGGATGACCTCCAGAGTTTGCTGCGCCGGCCCGACACCGACAAGATTTACGGAGTCGCTCAGATACTTGCCGCTCGCGACTCGAACCCAGCCTCGTACGCCCGAGCTAACGCCGCGCTCAGCTTGCAAGCTCTGTTGCTCAAGTCCGAGCGGGACAAGGTTATCGCCGCGAACAAAGCGCAGGTCTACCCGATTCCCGGAAGCTCAGATCGTCTCTCGGCAGCCTCGATTCACGTGCAGGGAGTCGGACACGACTTCTGGCTTAAGGACGAGCCAGGCGGCGGCCGGATCACGGCTTTGGTGGCCTTCTTGTTATCGCTCGACGACGACCCGGGGCAGTAGTGGCGTGTAGCAGACATTTCCTATTGAAGATGTGGTATCCGCGCGAATCAGTCTGATCAGTGTCATCCGTGGTCTATCGGGCACTAGCTAAGCGACTATAGACCGCGGATGAAACAGATTCGACGGATTTGCACGGATTTCTTGTCGATTTGATCGTTAGCGAAATGGAAGTCACTGATTCCGGCGAGTCATCGATGACGGCACGAGCGTCGCGGCGCCGTAGCTCTCGATAGTTAGGAGACGATGCGCCGGCCGCGACAGGTGCTCGACGATGAGTCGAGAACTCCAGTTCAGAGGGCCTCGCTTTGGACTTAGATCGCTTCAAAAAAAAGTGCTCGACAAATCAAGGCGGCGCGGCTACCATAGTTCCGTTTTGTAGCGGTGGCAACTTGGCCGCCACAATGTTTGGTTCAGGAGCGCGTCTTCTCTGTTCGGAACTGTCTGCCAGCTTCTACTGCTCGACTTTCTGCCGGATAGCCAAAACGAGTTCCTTCTAACAAAAGTTTCGTTAGAAACTCAGGAGAGACAATGAGAATATTCGTTGGAAATCTGTCGTACCAGACGACAGAAGATCAGCTCACCGATCTGTTTTCAGAGGCGGGTCAAGTCGAGTCGGCTACCATCGTGACCGACCGAGACACCGGCCGATCGCGCGGCTTTGCCTTCATCGAGATGGACAAGGACGCGGCGGCTGTGGCTATCGAAAAGTTCAACGGCGTTGAGCTAAACGGCCGAACCATCAACGTGAATGAAGCCCGGCCGAGGCCCGAGCGCAGTTTCGGCGGCGGAGATCGAGGAGGTGGCGGCGGCTACGGCGGAGGGCGCGGCCAGCGCCGCGAACCACGCTGGTAGTCGAGACCGCTAGACAAACTTAAAGGAAAAGGCCGGGCTTGGTCCCGGCCTTTTTCGTTCCAACTGCTTCACTAGTGAACTGTAACCGTTACAAGTCACTAGTCGTTCTATGCGGAAATCACATATCCACATAGCGCATCATTGCCTCGGGATACCGCATCCCGGCGGCGGCTCCCTTTGGCGAAAGCTCGTCCAAGCGGGCGAGATCCTCCGCAGTCAACTCGATCTCCGAGGCGGCGACGTTTTCTTCGAGGTAGCTGCGCCGCTTCGTGCCGGGTATCGGAACGATGTCGCCCCCTTGAGCTAGTACCCACGCGAGCGCGAGTTGTCCCGGAGTCACTCCCTTCGCTCGGGCAATCTCAGTCACCCGCGCGACAAGGTCCAGGTTCTTTGGAAAGTTCTCTCCTTGAAACCTCGGTGAGTAGCGGCGGTAATCATCGGCCGCAAGATCGTCGATGCTCTTGATCTGCCCGGTCAAGAACCCTCGTCCGAGAGGACTGTACGCAACAAAGCCAATACCAAGCTCCCGCACGGTTGCCAGGATCTCATCTTCCGGATCGCGGCTCCAGAGCGAGTACTCGGTTTGAAGCGCGCTGATCGGATGAACGGCGTGTGCCCGGCGAATAGTCCGCGGCGCCGCTTCGCTCAAACCGAGATAGCGCACTTTTCCCGCGTGCACGAGTTCAGCCATCGCCCCAACGGTGTCTTCGATTGGAACCTTGGTATCAACGCGATGTTGATAGTAAAGATCGATACATTCAATTCCCAATCGTTTCAGCGAACCGTCGCAAGCCTCGCGAACGTATTCCGGCCGGCCGTCGATCGTTCGAACCGCCGGATTGCTCGGATCACGCCGGATGGCGAACTTGGTCGCGATGATGACTTCTTCGCGGCGCGTTCGAAACGCCTTTCCAACCAACTCCTCGTTCTTGTATGGGCCGTAAGCGTCCGAGGTATCGAAAAAATCGATACCGAGTTCGAGCGCGCGGTGCAGCGTGGCGATGGACTCAGCTTCATCGGTTGCGCCGTAGAATTCCGACATTCCCATACAGCCTAGACCTTGTTCCGATACGACTAGTCCCTTTGTCCCAAGTTTCCTTTTCTTCACGCTGTCTCCTTTGTTCCTGCTTTAGGCCCGAGCCATTTTCTATTTTTTATTTTCGATTTGCCATTTGTTATTGAACAGAATCACTCAATAGCAAATATCAAATAGAAAACCGAAAATAAAAAATGGAAAATGGACCCGGGCCTGGCACCAACGCCTAAAGCCAAATCCTATCGCCCGGCGTTTTTCATCATCGCGTCGCGCTTAGCCTTGAACTCCGTGCCTGGTTTCCATTCCGGATACTTGTCTGCGTTAGCCACTCGGTAACCGACCGTCATCAACAATCGCAGGTCCTCGACCGCCCCTGACAGGTCCCAGTCCGGCTTAATCTCATCGGACGGCTTGTGGTAGTCGTGCTCCGTGTATTCATCGCGCTTCTTCTGACCCCAACCCGCCGGCTTGCCGATGAAATCTATCCCGTCATTCGGGTCAAGCGCCGGCACTCCCACCTTTGCAAAGTTGAAGTGATCGGAGCGATAGTAGAAACCCTTCTCAGGCTCGGGATCGGGTCTCAGCACTCGTTTCTTCTCGGCGGCTGCTTTCTGCAACACGTCATCAAGCGTCGAGTTGCCAAGCCCGACTACCGTAAAGTCCCGAGTTGGTCCCCACTGATTCAATCCATCCATATTTATGTTGGCGGCGGTTTTCTCCAACGCGTAGATCGGGTTCTCAGCGTAGTACTTCGAGCCGATCAGCCCTTTCTCTTCGGCGGTGACCGATAAGAACAAGATCGAGCGGCGCGGCGGCTTGGGCAGCGCCTTGAACGCGCGAGCTATTTCGATCAAGCCCGAGCAGCCAGTCGCGTTGTCGAGCGCTCCGTTGTAGATCTTGTCGCCTTTCTCGTTGGGCAAGCCTACGCCGAGATGGTCCCAGTGCGCGGCGTAGATAACGTACTCGTCTTTGAGCTTAGGGTCGGAGCCTTCAAGCTTGCCGACGACGTTGTTCGAATTGATGAAGCGGGTCTTTTGCGACAGCTCGAGTTTCGCATGCGCCTTCAGATCGACCGGTTTGAAGTCTTTTCGCGTAGCGGCTTTCTTCATAGCCTCGAAACTCATCCCGGCGGCGTTGAAAATCTCTTTGGTCTTGGTGTCGGTGATCCAACCCTCGACATTGACTCGCGACATATTGTTGTCTTTGGCAACGAGGTCGAAGTTCTCGCTGGTCATCATCCCGCGGGCCACTTCCCACGGATAACCGGCTGGGCCTGAGTTCGTTTTGCTATCCCACTCGTGAATAACAAAGACGCCGGCCGCGCCTTTCTCGGCCGCGATCTCATACTTGTAAGTCCATCTCCCGTAGTAAGTCATCGCGCGGCCTTTGAACATTTTTTCGTCGAGCTTCGCCGGGTTCTTTGGATCAGGAACCGCCGGGTCGTTGACCAGCATCAGAAGAACCTTGCCGCGCACGTCCATGCCCTTGTAATCGTCCCAGCCGTACTCGGGCGCGACGACGCCGTAGCCAACGAAGACCATATCGGCATCGAAGCCAGTCTTCTCGACTACACGAACGCTTCGCGCAACGAAGTCTTCACGAGAGCGAAGCTTCATATCCTTGCCCGACGCGTTGACGTTCATCACGACGTCTTGCTGAGTGGCGATGCCAACCAGCGGGACTTTCTGAAAGTAAGTGCCGTCAGTGTTGCCGGGCGCGAGACCGACCGTCTTGAACTGATCCGCGATGTATTTGATCGAGAGATCTTCGCCGGGAGTGCCAGGTCCGCGGCCTTCGTACTGGTCCGACGAAAGAACCTTGATGTGACTCATCACGCCGTCAGCGTTGATAACGTCCAGGGCAGCTTGCGGCGGGCCCAGCGGTTTTGCTCTCTGAGTGGCGCCCTTTTGCGCAAGCCCGCTTAGAGAAAGGATCAGAACGAGCAGGACGGACAAAGTCGTAACACGCGTACGTTTCATTTTATGATTCCTCCACTTCAATTTAACTGCCAGGACTCGAAGAACGCCAGCTCTTCGGGATTCGACTTTCGGGACGCGCCGCATTATCGGCTAACGCTGGCGGCAATCGCATTGAACAGGAAAGGCAGCGTGGCTACACTTTGGCCGCGATACTGCGGACGAAACGCGAACATTACGACGCGGCCCTTGCCGCGGTTTACTTCCACGATCGCGGCCTTGTTTGCGAGTTTCTCTCCGCCAAGCAGCCAGCCTGACAACAGCAGCTCAGTCGCATCAGCGAAGCGAGCTATCACGCGGGCATCGGGACTGGTTGTTTCAAACGCGAGCGAGCCTTCGACCCAGGCGATGCTTTCATCGCGTGATGATTCGAGCAGCGGCGCGCCGCGAGTGATCGGACTGGTTGTATCAAGCTTGATCTTGAGAATCGAGCCTGGACAGTAGAAGTCCCTCGCGGGAACTCCTTCAAGCACGTTCCTGACCGGCACGCCGAGCTTGTCGATTGCGAACTGCGAAGCTTCGTTGAACGTGATCACCGTTCCGCCGTCTTCGATGAACTTCTTGAGAGCATCAACTCCGGCGGCGGCCAGCCCGCCCGCAACTTCCGCTGGGTAGCGATCTTTGGAGAGCCCGTTGACGATCTGCTGAGAGCTCTGGGCCGGAATGACTATGCAGTCGAACTTTCCCCGGAGATCCCCAAGCGCGCGCGCGAGGTCTTCCGCTGACTGCTTTGTGAAGTTGCCGGTGATCTGGCCCTGGTCACCGATCTCGCTGTTGATCCGAGGCGCGGACTTCACCTCGCCGTCAAGCACGATGGCTAGCTGATCGTTGATGTGGTTGCTTGTTGCTTCCGAGAGTCGCCTAGCGGCATCGGGCATTAGGAAAAAGTCAATCTGGTACTCCGACCTCGCCCACTCAGATGCTTTTGCAGAAACGTCGCGCATATCGAGCCCGGTGACGACCGGGTTTTTCGCGACCACTATCCACCCTTCCCGGACCGATCCATCTGGACCGGGACGCTCACGGTAGTAAGCCGTTTCCCATTGGGCGGTGTAAGCATCGCCGCCGGGCTGCACAGATTTGGCTGCCGCTTCGGCCTGAGCTTTCGTAGGATAGGGAACCTCAGTGCCCTTTGCTACAAGCTTCAATTCCAGGTTTCCGCCGCGAATGTCGAGATCGGTCACGGATGTGTAGTTTAGTTTTAAGCCTGGCAGCTCGTTCTTGTATTGATCGAACACCCACCGGGTCCATCCTTCATCCATCGATGCCGCGTAGCTCTTATAGAGACCGACGCGAACTTCGCCTGCTTTTACTGCGCTCTCGCTCTTGCTGGCCACAATCTGCTGCGGCGTAGGTAGACTGAAAGGCCTGTTTATTTGGATGGCATCGACACCCATCAGGAGTGGCAACGTGTGCGCAGTCACGTCGTAAGGACGACGAGGAGGGCCCCCCGGATACTCGCGCAGGTCTGGATAGCGCTGACGCTCGAGCAACGTCTTAGCGAATGCGCCGTAAGGCTGAGCCATCGGGATGATCTTAGTGCCAGCGGGGTACTCCTTGCCGTCCCCTTCAAATGCGGACGCAGCATCGATCATATCGACCTCGCCTCGAATCAGGATCGACAGGAGTCTTCGACGCCCTTCCGTCTGCCAGAAACCCGCTTCTCTTGGCGGCGGAATCAAGAACGCGAACGGCTCGCCCGGTTTGCGCTCACGCACCGCGTCTTTCCCAACTCGATAGAAGTCTCGCACCCAGCGCTCGCGATACCGCGCCGCGTTGCGCATCAAAGCGAACGCGCCTGCTTGCATGTAGTCCACGATGTTCGCCAGCTTCCATTCGCCGCCCGGCCACACGAGTGGGAAGTTTGCGCTTCGTACCTTCGGGTTGACTCCGACTTGAGGCGTCAGCTTGTCGAAAGGAATGTTAGTAGGTGACGCGATTCTCGCCGAAGCCGTTTCGCTCAGTATCCTTATGCCGCCGTGATAGTGCTGATAAGCCCGCGCCGGAGTCCACGCGTCATAGACTCCGTTGGTCACCACGCCGGACTTGCCTTCGCCGATCAGTTCCCACGCCATCGACGAACCCATGAAGTTCACTCCCGCTTGAATGATCGGCGGCACGTTAGGCTCCCACGGCTCAACGTAAGGCGGCAGGAAGAACCGCGACCCGGTGTCCCCCTGCTGATGAATGTCGTGGACGATCTGTGGATGCCAGACGTTGTGGACCTTATCGACGGTGAGTTGCGTTTCGACTTGCGTGAAGGCGTACCAGTCGCGGTTGTTGTCGTGGCCCGCGTAGTGATGATAAAGCTCAGGCGGATTCGTGCCTTCCGCCGGCGTGCCCAGCGTCTTGTCGTACCAGTTCTTCACGATGTCTACGCCGTCCGGATTGAGCGAGGGCACAAGCAGCACGATGCAGCGGTCGAGTATCTCGCGCGTCTCCGGTGAATAATCCGACGCTAGCTTGTACGCGATGTTCATCGACACCAGGTTGCCGCCGACTTCAGTCGAGTGAATCCCACAGGTGATCAGCACAATCGTGCGGCCTTCGGCGATAAGCTTTTCTGCTTCGGAGTCGTTGCTGT
>JBGQGO010000127.1:0-11939 GCA_041497455.1 Blastocatellia bacterium
GCGTGAAGACTTTTCATCTCGGAGTTGACGCAACTCGTTCACCCGCCCAGACTCTTCACTCTCTTAGTGCGAGGTGAGGCAGGCAACAGAATCGCCTGCCTCGACGAGGACCTGCACCTACCGCACACGTGGCGGGGAAGTTAGTCCAGCGGATGAAACAGCGGAGGCTTCCTGGACAAGGAGTTTGTCATCTCGCGGGGGGCAGCCCGTCAAGACTAGACAGGCTTGTGGCGAATCAGGGATTGAGCAAGACATATCCCCCCGTCACTACGCTTCGCATAGCCGTTACTACATGGTCCAGGTGGTAGCTTTTCCGTTAGTGGGGTCCGCAGTGAACTTATCCCCTTTCTTGAAGAACACAACGACAGACGAGGTGCTCTTGTACGGGCCGGAGACTGCACAGATCCCGCCTGTTTGACCGCTCGCGCTCACTTTGGTAGCAGTAGTTTCGCTCATGTAGTTTCTCCTTAAGGGTTAGAGGTTATGTTCCTACAGTACTGATGATTTGAGGCAGTACTAACGAACAGGCAAATAGATTCAGTTTCAAGGCTGCTGTATCAGCGGTCGCCAGACCCAGGGATACATCGAGTTTGTGACGTGCAGCTCCTCGTTCTTTTTCCTCGTGATCCTGATATACTCCAACGGTTGCTGGGAAGAATTGAGTTTACCCACGATCTCGTCACGTTCGCGCCGGGTTGGTCTGTTCATTTTGACCTTGTCACCACATTGATTGAAACCTTCGGCCGCTCTGCTCAAGAACTCCAGTCCATTCAGATAAGGATCGGCGTACGGAAGCTTGTGAGTCGTCACGTACTTTTCCCATATCTGATAAATCTTATGGGTTTTTTCAAATTCTGCTTCGGTCAACTCAAAGCGCGCAATCAAGCTTTCCTCTTGCTTGCTGCTCTCCTTGTCCTTTTCGCTTGCTTCTATGATCTGGTCGTAAAGCTCGGCTGAGATCGGCCCAAAGGTTGGTGCAATTTTGCCCGCCTCGTCTTTGGTGATTTGAACGCCAAGTGCTTCGGTTTTGGTCTCCCGTCCATCCATCACAGTCCACATGGCAAGCGCGGGCCCGCCGTGCGTGGGCGGCCCACTGCGAGCTGCGAAGGTGAGGAAGTACCGATGAGTCTGCTCCCTTACCCACCGTGTTTGTTCCCCCGACGCGGGATCCAGCGTAGTGAAGAAATCGTCACCATACTGGACTATCTTCCAAGAGGTAACCCCTCTTTGGAACACATCATTTCCGCGCGCCGCCGTGAAATCGATTTGTTTGGGCGCGTCAGGCTTGTCGAGCTTATAGAGCACCGATGTTATCACCTCGAAATCCTGCGGCAGAGTGTCTGGGGAGTGACCCAGCAGCGTGACATGCCCCTCCGGCGAGAAGCTAAAAAACATGCGAGTCACTTCGGTCGCTGTATCCGATCTCCACAAGCCAGCAATGTTGAACGGGCAAACTCTTGAGGCGGCCGATTGACCGAAAGCGATCCCGGTGGCCGCCACGCAAACGAACACAAGCGAATTGAGAAAAACGGCTCGTTTCATATTCAGTCCCCGATTCACCGACCCGCTTGTTTTTGCATCGGATGCCCCTCACCGTAAAACTTCTCATCCGGGACGTGAAGCGACTGATTGAGTCGCTTCAGTTCCTTGAAATACAGGAACGGAATCCGCGATATCGGGTTATCATCTCGCGGCGACGAGGTCGAGATGTAATCCTCCATGCTCCAGTCCAGCTTGTACAACTTGAACTTTTCCCCGCATTGGTTGAGGCTCTCGGTCACCTCCTTCGCCACCAGAATGTTATCCATCGTAAGGTCCGGGTATAACAGTTCGTTATTGCGAGCGCGCCTTTCCCATGTCTTCACTATCTTCAATCCTCTCTCATATTGGGCCGCCGTGATTTCAAGTCGCAGCATCACGTCCGAATCTTTGCGAGCGTCTCTCATAAACTCGCTATAAGTTCCCGGGGGGATCGTGCCGAAAGCCCAGTAGCCTCGAACATCATAAGTGCCCACGGCGTCTATTTGAGTCTGCTGTCCGTCCGTCTTGATCAACATCGGGAATGTTGGTCCGCTGCCATCATAGAACGTCCCAATGCGCCCGGCGAGGACCATGAAATACCTGTAAAGGTCTACCCTGACCCAGCGCGCCGGCGCGGACCCGGGTTTTGCGAAAGTCAAGGATGTGTCATCGTACCCGGTGATATCCATCGAGGTTATGCCCTGTACGAAACCTCCAAAATCCTTGTCGGCTTTGACGAGGATGACCTTCGGCGCTTTGGGGTTATCCAGCGTATAACCGGCGCTGGCGATCTCTCGCAACTCCGAACTCTGGCCCGACCCCGACAGCATTATCACCTTGGAGTCCGGCGTGAAACGATAGAGGATCGGGATTGCTCCGTCAGACTTCTCAGCTTTCCATGTCCCGACGATGTTGAGTTCGCAACCCTTCTGACCCAACGCCGCTGGGGTTGCCGTAAGGCAGATAAGTATTAATGCAAAGATATTGGCCGATCGTCTCATGCGCTCTCCTTGAATCAAAGGGCTAAGAATAGAAGTCGCCTTTCGGCAACTCCTATTCTTAGGTCCATATCGAACGGGCAGTTGGGAGCTAAGAGGCAGTGCGTCCCTTAGCCCCCAATGTCCTTCGTCAAGCGTTCATTCGGTAGCCGAACATCTTGCGTTCCCTGTCTATCTGCTCCTGGAGTTTCTTGTTCTCCTCCATAATCTGCTCGTGCGATTTGGGAGGGTCTGCCCAGGAGATTTTCCGCAGCACCGTAGACATGCTCGCCAAGGGATCGACGTGAAGCCAACGGTTGGTTGCATCGTTGATGATAAGCAAGAACGACGTGTGACCATAGATGTTCGTATCAATCGCTATGTGGTTCATAGCGAAAAGCCTGTAACGGATGGTTTCGAGGTCATACGGATCACCGGTCAGGAAGGTCCAGCCCGGCAGCAGAGCGCGGTGCATCTCGGCAAAGTCTTTCAGCGCTTCCGGGCCGTCCTCTTCCGGTTTAACGGTCATCGAGTATATGAACAGGTCCTTACCCATCCGATCTTTCAGGGCTTCGTAGACTTTGACCAGATTGGCGGTGACTATCGGACAAGCACTCTCGCAGGTAGCGTACATCAGGTTAATCAACACCTGCTTGCCCTTGATCAGGTCATCATAGAAGCGAACCGCCTTGTTTTCATGGGTGCGCAGCAGGGCGTTAGTGAAGATCGCAGGCCCAGGCGACGCTGCGTGCGGCACGCCCTGCACCGACGCACGAAGCGCGTTTGAGGGCTTGTCGCTTCCGAGGCTTGTGAAAAATTTTCTCCTCTTCATTAGCCCAGTTCCTCCTTTCTATACAGCGGCGTGTCACCCCTGGCTACCCGGTCCGCATTGATTTCCTCCCTGCGGTTGCGTAATTCAGCCATGGTCTCGACAACGTCCCACCGCACCATCATGAAGGCGTCTTCGTGGTTCATGTTGTGGCAGTGGATCAGGTATCGCCCGTGGAAATCTCTGAAGGCCAGCCTGATTTTCAGCGAATGCTGCCCGGGCACCGGATAGACATCCCTTCGCGCATTGTTGCCGTCCTCCCACGGAGGCATCGCGACAGGAGTCCTGTTTGCGGGCAAGCATCCAGTTGCACTAGGAACGGTGCACACCCTTCGCTCGAGTATCCGACCCTCCTCCAAGTGAATGTGTACGGGATGGAGCCAGGCTCCCGCAAGCGTATCATTCCTGATGATCCATTCCTCCGTCGAACCTCTCAGCACCGCATGGTCCGATCGGAATGGGTCGAATGGCAAAAACGTGGCGACATGGCTTGCATTATCCTCAGGTATAGACGAGTGGGAGACTCGGAAGTTATTCCCATCCGCTTGACCGGGAATGAACCGGAAGCCCCACTCAAATGGTCCTCCTGGCTGCGCAGCCGGGATTGGAGGCAATTCGATCAGCGTGTCCGGAATCGGCGGCGTATCGGGAATGATAGCGTTCCCGACAACGTCGAACCGCATCACGACGGTGCCGATGGGCACTCCTGGCGCCGGTGGAGGTGGCGTTGGGGTACTGACGAACTGCGGAGTCTGCGTGTTCTCTTTCAGGTAAACCGAATCGCCAATCGAGAACTGGCTGAAATCAATGATCACGTCCATACGCGACGCCACATGTACCTCAATGGTGGGGAAACCGCTGGTGGCGCTAACGTCAGCCGGGGTATGCAGTAGATTACCGTCCGAGGCGACCACCGTCATCGGCTTTTGCGCGCCGTCGGGACCGTGGAGGCTAAAATTCCAGTTCAATACCACCCCGGTGTTGATCAAACGGAAGCGGTATTTGCGACGCCTAACGGAGAGTTTTGGCTGAATCTTGCCATTGACTGTGAACTTGTCCGTCCCTGGAGCTGCTGCGCCCACTACCTGGAACATCTCCGTGCGCCCGGTATTGGCGTCGGTAGCGCAGAATCTCTTGAAGGCAAGAACCAACGGGATATCGGTCACTCCGTAGTAGGCGGGCAGCCGAAGAGATCCCGGCGTGTTGAACTCCCACGGCGGACTCAACTGGTTGTACGAAAGATACGCCCCGTTCATGCCCATGTAGTTGTTGTTGGCAGTCTCGGCCATCAGGTGATCGTGATACCAGTAGGTATACTGCGCTTCGCGTGGGTCGCCTTTCGGGAATCCCCCGAAGTCATCAATGCCGGCGTAGGCATTGGCGTAGTGATTGTCCTTGAACAATCCTGTGTCGAAGAAGTCGCCCGCGAAACCGTCGCTTTCGGACGCCGTATGCCCGTTGTGCAGGTGCACTGTAGTCTTGTTCGTGCCGAAGCTCGAGGTAGTCACCGGCAAGCTGTTCTTGAATCGCACGAGCGAAGGTACGCCATAAGCGTTAAGGACCGTCGGGCCCGGGTATTTTCCATTGAAACCCCAGATGTATGACGGCAGGTAGTCACGGTGGAATTGATGGGTACCGGCCCTCGCCTCCAGTTGGTAGGTAACGGCAGGAGTGAATTCCGCCCAACGTTGATGCGGATCACGCGCGGCCTCGCCGTGGGCCGTGTTGGCGTTCTCGGTCGGAAAAGGACTCAGGAACTGCGGTATCGCCGGCGATGGGACCGGAAGGTCATCGACGAACGGCGTGTGTGGCGGACTCTGCGGCACCGGGGTTGGCGCACATAGTACCGGCTCCGCCACCGTGCCCTGAGCGTATGCGGTCGATTTCCTTGATGTCAGAATCATTGGGGCCAAAACGGTGCCGGCTCCAGCCGCAGCGGTCAGTTTCAGCATCGTCCTTCTACTCAGCCTACTCAGCTCGAACTTTTTCTCCTTCTCGGCCTTGCTCTCTTCTGGCCTTTTCTTCTTGTCACGGGGTCCAGGCATAGCAGATCCTCCTTTGTATGGAAAGGTACTTTGACCGTGGGTGCTCTCGCACCCCGGCGAATGGATTGGCCACTACTCACCCACTGGTTGGGCTTCGACTTGACGGGCACCCGAGCGAGCGAACAGACCGCTCCCTAGTCCACTGTTTTTGGCTGTTTGGCGGGGTGCTGCCCTGCTAAAGGACGGACCTCTACTTACGCAATGACCGGGAGCCGGGGAGCCAGTACGTAAAGCACTGCACCCGTTCGAGATGGCTCCGGATATCGCACCGGACGAGAATGGCCCGAATCAAGACTCTCGGGCACAACAAGGTCTGCACTCTATAAGGCCATGAATGGCGAGTTTATTATGATTCTCGACGCGGGCCGGAAAGTATCATACCATCCATCACCTTGTCAAGCTTTTTTTTCGGCAGGGTGCTTTCTGCCACATTCTCCGCGTGCCTTTTACCACATTACTTGTTACTCGCTCGGCACTTAGGGCGGCGAAAAAAGCTTTCCTTTGAGACGCTCACGCGATTTTATGTTCGCGGCGAATGGGCGGGGGATCGGTCTTGCGAGCCTGGCATCGCCGGCTAAGCCCATGACCCGCACCTCGGTCAAATCAACTCCAGGCGGGGAGCTTTCTCATTCCTATTGGCCGGTCCATTCAGACGGGCTCTTAGTCACATATTCCGATAGTTCGGGCCGCCGCCGCCTTCGGGAGGCACCCAGTTGATGATCTGGTAGGGGTCCATTATGTCGCAGGTCTTGCAGTGCACGCAGTTTGAAAAGTTGATCTGGAGCCGCTTCTTCCCTTCTCCGGCGTCAACCATCTCATACACATTCGCCGGACAGAAGTTCTGACAAGGGTTGCCGTACTCCTCTACGCAACGGCCGACGCAGATATTGAAGTCGAGAACTTTCAGGTGCGCCGGCTGGTCTTCGTCGTGATGCGTGCCTGAGTAGTAAACATCCGTGAGCTTGTCGAAGGTGATCTGATCGTCGTACTTCAGGCCAGCGTAGCGACCTTCGCGGCCATCAGCCTCGAGCATTTGCATATGCTGATGCCCTGCCTTGATCGGAAGCTTCGAAGGGAATCGCCCGCCTGTCATGATAGAGATTCCTTCAGTCATCAGGCCGAACATTCGCCCGCGATCGAACGCTTGATGGAAGTTGCGAGCCTTGTAGAGCTCGCGGCCGATGTAGCTCTCCTTGAGGTTCTTGTCGAAGCTGCCGAGTGTGCTTCGAGTGAAATCATTCTTGATCAGAGCATCAAGAATCGTCTCAGCGGCGAGCATCCCCGCTTTAATCGCCGTGTGAATACCTTTCAGCCGCTCGCCGTTCAGCATGCCGGCGGAGTCCCCGATGATCATCACGCCGTCTGAGGTCAACTGCGGCATCGTGTACCACCCGCCGACCGGCATCGCTTTTGCGCCGTAGCGGACCAACTTCCCACCCTTGAGCAAGTCACCGATCAGCGGATGAGTCTTGAAGCGCTGAAACTCGTGATGAGGGTCAATGGCCGGATCGCGATAGTCGAGCCCGACCGCAAGTCCTATGTCGATGATCCGGCCGCGCATGCCGTAGACCCACGATCCGCCAAATGTGTGGGAATCAAGCGGCCAGCCCATCGTGTGAATCACCGAGCCAGGCGCGAAGCGATCGTCGGGCATCTCCCAAAGTTCCTTGATGCCGACGGAATAGACCTGCGGATCAGTGTCGCGGTCGAGCTTCAAGCGATCGATCATCTGCTTCGCGAGGGAGCCGCGCACGCCTTCACCCAGCACCGTTACTTTTGCCGCGATATCGACCCCGGCTTCGAAATTCGGCTTCGGTTTGCCGGTCTTGTCTATTCCTTTATCGCCCGTGCGAACGCCGACGACTGCATCGCCATCGTAGAGCATCTCCGCGCCGGGGAACTCCGGGAAGATGTTGACGCCCGCGGCCTCACACTTCTCGCCAAGCCAGCGCACGAACTTATTGAGCGACACAACGTAGTTGCCGTGATTGCGAAGCGGAGGCGGCAGTATCGGCATCGGAACCTTGCCGCGACCGGTCAGAAAATACACGTTCTCTTCACCTACAGGAGCTTCGAGAGGCGCGCCTTCGTTTTCGAAATCGGGGATAAGCTCGCGCAGGCTGATCGGATCGAGCACGGCTCCGGAGAGCTGGTGCGCGCCGATCTCGGAAGCCTTCTCGATGACCGCGATGTTTATCTCATCGAGCGGCTTCGCGCCGGATTGCTTCGCGCGTTCGTTGTGAGCTGCGATCAGCCTGCTGAGTTGAAGCGCGCACGCAAGATTCGCAGGTCCCGCTCCGACGAGCAGGACGTCCATTTCGAGCGTTTCTCTTTCTAGGGCCATAGACAACGGAAATAGACCACTGATCAGGCGGATCTGGCGGATTTACACGGATCAGATCCGCGTAAATCCGTCGCATCCGTCCGATCCGTGGTCTATTCTTACCCTTCGCTTTTCACTTTCTTGATCTCCGCTGTAAGCGCGGGGACGATCTCGAAAAGATCACCTACGATGCCGTAGTCCGCGATGTCGAAGATAGGCGCTTCGGCATCTTTGTTGATCGCGACAATCGTCTGCGCGTTCTTCATCCCAACAACGTGTTGAATCGCACCCGAGATGCCTACGGCGATGTAGAGTTTGGGCGAAACCGTTTGTCCCGAGCTGCCGATCTGGCGGTCCATAGGCAGCCACTCGTTGTCGCATATCGGCCGCGACGCCGCGATCTCAGCGCCCAACGCCTCGGCGAGCTTCTGGACGATCTCGATGTTCTCCTGGCTCTTGATCCCTCGGCCGACCGCCACGATGAGCGGCGCCTGGCTCAGATCAACGGCCTGTTTAGCTTCCTGGAACTTCGGCTCAGCCTGAGCCCTTATCTGCACGTCAGCCATGCTGATTTCGAGCGGCGTGATGGGCGCGGGCGTTTCGGCGGCTTCGGCTTTGTCTGCTCGATAGGATCCGGCTTGAAACGACGCCAGGAACGGAGGCACACCAGTCACTCGCACATCGGTATTGATCTTGCCCTGAAAGATCTGCCGCGTGAACACAACGTCGCTGCCGTCAACACGAAAGCCTACGCAGTCAGTGACGAACGTTTTTCCGAGCGCCGCCGCCAGCTTCGGAGCGAAGTCGCGGACCTGATAAGTGTGGCTGAGAACGACGAAGCGCGGGGCGAGTTTTTCGACCACCTGTTTCGACGCCGCAACGTAACCGTCAGAGGTGTATTCGGCGAGCTTGTCGTCTTCGACGGTGTAGACGGCTTCGAGTCTCTTTGCGGCCACCTCGGAAGCTACCGGGGCGATAGATTTCCCAAACACCACCGCTGAAAGTTTTTCGCCGGTCGCCGAAGCGATCCCCTGCGCTGCAACCATCGCCTCAAACGAAGTGCGGTTGAGCACCCCGTCCCGCTGCTCTATGAAAAGAAGTATTCCTTGGCTCATTAGTCCCCCCAAGTAGCATAGACTTTAGTCTGTGTAGCCTGGAGTAAGCTCGATCAAAGGCCACAGACTGAAGCTATGCTACGTCTCAGATCACTCTCGCATCGAAGCGCAGTTTCTCAACCAGCTTCGCCGCAGCATCCGCCGGTTTGCCTTCGATAAACTCGGTGCGTTTCGTCTTCTCTGGAAGATAGGCGCGCTCGATCACCTGGGCTGGTTTCAAATCATCGGCGGTCAGCCCGGCATCGGCCGCCTTCACTTCGCGAATCTCTTTCTTCTTGGCGGCCATGATTCCCTTGAGGGTCGCATAGCGAAGCTGATTGATGCCCGACTGGATCGTCAACAACGCCGGCATCGGGAGCCGCACCCACTGAAACCATCCGCTCTCGAGCTCTCGCTTCACCCGCACCGCGCCTTCCTCGGGCTGCACTTCCATGACGATCGTCGCGCTGGGCAGACCCAATTGCTCGGCCAGAATCAATCCGACTTGTGCGAACCCATAATCGTCGGATTGCAAGCCGGTGAGTATCAGATCGCACTTCTCATCCTTGAGCGCCGCCGCAAGCGAGCGCGCAATCGCCGCCGCGTCTGTAGCAGTGTCGAAAATCGGATCGTGCAGATGAATCGCGCGGTCCGCGCCTTTCGCCAGCGCTTCTTTGATCGACTGCCGCACGCGTTCAGGACCGGCAGAGATGACGATGACTTCGCCGCCGTGCTTCTCTTTCTGGCGAAGCGCTTCCTCGAGGGCGTAGGCGTCCGCCTCGCTCATCTCGTAGCTGATGTCGCGCTCATCGATCCACTTCTGATCAGGCCCGATTCGCAAGATCGAATCTTTCTTTGGCACCTGTTTCAAACAGACGACTATGTTCATACGAGTCCCTCTTGTGAGATGTGAGAGCAGACCTGCGCCCGCCCGCATGATGTGTTACTGTCCAGCGTGATGTGGCTTTATGAATCTTCTGCCCGGCCCGCCGGCGATACAACCGGCCTCAGCCCGTTCTTCTAGTCCCCGTCATACCGCTTCATGAGCAGCGCCGCGTTTGTTCCACCGAACCCAAAGGAGTTCGAGAGCGCGTACCGCATCGCCCTGCGCCGGGCGCCGTTCGGCACATAGTCGAGGTCGCAGTCAGGGTCTGGCTTTTCGTAGTTGGCAGTCGGCGGCACGATCTGATCGTGCAGAGCCAGCGCGATGATTCCTGCCTCGACACCCCCGGCTGCTCCGAGCAAGTGCCCCATCATCGACTTCGTCGAGCTGACCGGAATCGAATAAGCCGAATCACCGAACACTTTCTTGATGGCCATCGTCTCGAGCTTGTCGTTGTAGTGCGTCGACGTGCCGTGAGCGTTGATGTAGTCAACGTCCTGCGGCTGAACGCCCGCGTCTTTGATCGCATTCGTCATGACGCGAATCGCTCCGTCTCCGGTCTCCGACGGTTGAGTGATGTGGAACGCGTCGCTCGACATGCCGTAGCCGACCAGCTCGGCGTAGATCTTTGCCCCGCGCCCGCGCGCTCTCTCAAGCTCTTCAAGGAGCAAGACCCCTGATCCTTCGCCGATTACAAATCCATCGCGGCCGGCATCAAACGGGCGGCTCGCGTGTTCGGGATCATCGTTGCGAGTCGACAGCGCGCGCATCGCGGCGAATCCGCCCACGCCCATCGGCGTGATCGCGGCCTCGGCGCCTCCGCACAGCATCGCGTCGGCGTCCCCTCGCTGAATGATCTTGAAGCTGTCGCCAACCGCATGAGACCCAGTCGAACACGCGGTGCATGTCGCCGAGTTCGGCCCCTTGAGCCCGAACCGAATCGAGACCTGTCCCGCCGCTAGATTGACGATGGCCGCAGGAATAAAAAAGGGCGATATCTTTCCGGGCCCGCCCTTGAGAAACTTCTCGTGTTCGCGCTCGATTACACCGAACCCACCGATCCCCGATCCAATGAAAACTCCGATCCGCGTGGCATCGTCGTCCCCATTCACCCGTAAGCCGGAGTCGTCCATCGCTTCTTGCGATGCCGCAACCGCGTAGTGAATGAAGGGGTCCATCTTCTTGACTTCTTTTTTCTCGATGAACTTCAAGGGATCGAAGTTTTTCACTTCGCTAGCTATGCGGACTGGAAAAGCGGAGATGTCGAAACGAGTGATGGGTCCTACCGCCGAGCGGCCAGCGAGAAGGTTCGACCACACTTCTTCCTTGGTGTTGCCTGAGCCGCAGATGAAGCCCATGCCTGTAATCACGACACGACGGTTCAATCCTTACCTCCGGGATTAAGAGAGCCAGGGGCGCACGGCTTACTTAGAGTGTTTCTCTATGTAGTCGATCGCGTCACGCACGCTTTGAATCTTCTCGGCGTCTTCGTCTGGAATCTCGATGTTGAATTCTTCCTCGAACCGCATCACCAGTTCAACGGTATCGAGCGAGTCGGCGCCAAGGTCATCGATGAAGCGCGCGTTTGGAGTCACTTCGCCTTCGTCCACACCGAGCTCGTCGACGATTATTGTCTTCACCCTCTCTTCAACGGTACCTTCAGCCATTTCGTAGCCCCCCTATTAAGATGTCCGACAAACTTCAGTTTGTCGCGGTTTCCATGCGGCGTATCAACGAGTCAGCGAACAAACTGAAGTTCGTCGAACCGCAGTTTTCAGAATCAGTGATGATTATGAACGATGAATCGGGAATGCCCAAGCTCACCATTCATCTTTCCCTCTAAGTCCCAAGGCAGCCGCCGTCGCATCGAGCGACTGAACGTCCTCGACATTGAGCATCTGACAGTGACGGTTGATCTGTCTCACCAGCCCCGACAGGACCTTGCCAGGCCCAACCTCAACGAACCGAGTCACGCCTTGATCAAGCAGTAGCTTAATCGATTCGCTCCAGCGGACGGGCAATGCGACCTGACGAAGCAAAGCGTCTCGCGCTCCGGCGCCGCAGGTTATCAGCTCGGCGTCGACGTTCGTGACAAGCGGCACTTTCAAATCAGAGAATACAGTTTTGTCGAACAACGCGGCGAGCCTCTCGGCGGCAGGTTTCATCAGCTCGCAGTGAAACGGCGCGCTTACCGCAAGCATCACCGCGCGCTTTGCGCCCTTCGCTTTGGCCGATTCAACCGCGCGTTCGACCGCTGGTCTGTGCCC
>JBGQGO010000128.1:0-11881 GCA_041497455.1 Blastocatellia bacterium
CGGAATCAGCTTGCACCGCACTACTGATGTCGTCACTTCGCGCGTGAGCCGGTTTGCTACCAGCCGGAGCTTGCGGATCGGGATCAGCTCTAACTCGGCAAACTGAAACGGGCTTTGCTCGACGAGCCGCTCGAACCTTCGAATCGTCATTTGGTTCAGTCCCTCATCGCTGAATCGCGTTGCATCATCCCGTTGCTGTTTGAAGCTGTTGCGCCATCGCAGCAACGCTTTCTCGGTGAACACGAAATGCGCCCACGGAAACACGGACAAGGTATGCCCTCCGAGCGGGTGATACCAGGTGGGACCAAACGCCGCGTACACGCAGCCGTCCGGTTTGAGCAGATCGCGCATCATTTCGAGAATCGCGGCGGGGTCACTGAAATGTTCAAACGCATCGATGCTTACGATAACGTCCGCGCGCTCGGCAGTCCGGCTGGCAAAGGTACAAATATCACCGACTCCCTCGCGCTCGGCCAACACCCGAGCTGCATTCACGTTGCCTTCGTGGATATCAATTCCAATGACCCTGTTTGCTCCACGTTGCGCCAACTCAACGGCTTCGCCGCCGGTCCCGCAGCCAAAGTCAATTACGGACTTGCCTTTGATTGCGCGGATGAAATCCGGCCCCAGCAAAACATCAAGCTTGCTTTTCTCCCGGTAAGCGCTGCCATCCATCCAGGTCGTATTGCCATCCTGTGAAATGGACCTGAGCAGCTTAAACCCGAGATGACCACCGATGAGTCCCATAGCTAGTCTCCAAAGAAGCCTGCGGCGTCGCGATTGCTCCTCACACTCCCGAGCTGGCTTCGTCATCGAATCTCGACGAAGACGGGTTGCTCCTAAAATTACTCGGGGACAGATCGAGCGCTTCGATCACCTCTTCGATGATGTCCCGTGTTATCGCTTCCGCCCCGCTGGCGTAGCCGTACAACAGCGCGTTGTCACAAATGTTATTTACGACACGCGGAATTCCTTGCGACACGTTGCCGATCAGGCCGATAGCGCCGTTGTCGAACAGGTTCACGTTTGTCGCGCCCGCTTGTTTCAGCCGGAAGCGGATGTACTTGTTGATCTCGAACACGCTGAGCGGCTTGATCTGGCAGCGCAGCGAGATCCGCTGCTTGAGCTGGCGAAGCGCGGGCCGATTCAATAGTTCGTGCAGCTCGGGCTGGCCGGACAAGATCACCTGCAAGAGCTTTTCGCTGCTCGTCTCGAAGTTCAAAAGCAAACGAATCTCTTCAAGCAGCGCTGTAGGCAAGCCGTGCGCTTCGTCGACAATCAGCACCGTACGCAGCCCCTGTGAATGGCGCGTTGCGAGCAATTGCCCGAGCGCCGCCAGCATCTCTGGCTTCGAAGCCGTCTTCGGGAGATCGAGCTCAAACTCGTGGGCCAACTGCTCGAAGAATTCCGACGCGGTGAGGAAGGGATTGAAGATGTACACGCTCAGCACCTCGTCACTGAACTGCTGAAGCGCCGCGCGCAGAGTCGTCGTCTTGCCGGTGCCGACCTCGCCTGTTATGACCACGAGCCCTTTGTTGTGCTCGATGGCGTAGCGGACCGTCGCCAGCATTTCAAGATGGCTCTCGGTTTTGAATATGTATCTGGGGTCCGGCGTAAGCCCAAAGGGCATTTCCTTCAGACCGTAATACTCAAGGTACATCTGCCTCCTCGCTTCCTTAGTAAATATAGGACCTATGGGACATATAGGACCTATTGGCTGTTGATGGCGCCATCCAGCGCCGCTTGAAACGCCGTGGCGCTCGCAAAACGCTTCGCAGGTTCTCGCTCCAGTGACCTCATCACGACGTTCGATACTGATTCGGGCACGTCGATCGAAATCAAATGCGGCGGCGCCGCGTGAAACTCAACCTGCCGCTGCTTGATGTAGCCTTCATCGTTCGAGTCGAACGGCGTTCGGTCCGTGAGCATCTCGTACAACACCGCGCCAAGCGAGTAAAGGTCGCTCCGATGGCCGGCCGCAACGCGCATCGTTTGTTCGGGGCTGGCGTACGGCACACGAGGCGCCAGCAAGCGCTCCGAGCCGTGCTTTGCTTCCAGCCCGAAGTCCGCAACCGTCACCCATCCGTCGGGCTCGACAAGCACGCTTTCGGGTTGCAGCCGCAAGTGCAACACGCCCATCTGATGCGCGTGCCCCAGAGCGCTCGCGATTTGATCGGCGATCTGGACCGCCGACCTCGCATCGAGCCAGCCGTTGTTATCGACCAGTTCGCGCAAGGTTCGAGCCGCTTGCTTGTGCTCGACCACGCAGAAGAGAACGCCGTTTACCTCTTCGGGTGCTCCCGTTCCGACTATGTTCATATGCGCGAGCTTCGAGGCAGCGTTGGCTTCAAGCTGAAACAATTCGCGCGCTCTCACGTCACCCGCTCTGCGGGCTGAAAGCACGCGCAACTGCACGACATCGCCGCGAGCATCGCGAGCAACGTAGTACTCGACGTCCCCCTGCACGCTGCGGGGTTTCACCGCGGTGAATCTGTTCGCGAGTGTCCGCCGCACGCGCTCGGCGCCGGGCTCGCTCACGGGCGTTGCCACCGGCGGCGTCAATGCGTCCTGCCGCCTGTCGGCCATTCTGATGACCTTCGCATTCATAACCATCACTGCGTTCCCGGCGTTTGCTTCACCAGCAGATTCCCTGGTACTGCTTGCGCGCATCAGCCACGTCAAACAATCTGACCAGATCCACGATCACGCGGCCGTTGTTCAGCTTCTCGGAGAGAACGCGAAACTCATCCTCTTTCTTTCCGATGATGATGACCTCTGCGTGTTCGATCACCTGATCCAGGTCCGAGTTCATCAACGAAGAAATGTGCGGGATCTCGCGTTCGATGTACTGCTTGTTTGCGCCGAACAATCTCGCAAGCTCGACGTCGCGATCGTAAATCGTAAGCTTCAGTCCCTTGCCGATCAGCGTCTCGATCAACGTGACCATCGGGCTCTCGCGCAGATCGTCGGTTCCCGCCTTGAAGCTCAGCCCCAATACGCCGACGTTCTTGCGCCCGGTTCGCAAGACCGTATCGACAACGCGCTCGACCTGCTGGCGGTTGCTCAGCAGGATCGAGTTGAGCAGCGGAACGTCCACGTCCAGCTCTTTCGCTTTGTAGGTGATCGCGCGGAGATCCTTTGGCAGACACGAACCCCCGAACGCAAACCCGGGTTTCAGATAATAAGGCGACAGGTTGAGCTTGGTGTCTTTGCAGAAGACATCCATCACAACGTGGCTATCGACTCCGAGCGCCTTCGAGACGTTGCCGATCTCGTTGGCGAATGCGACCTTCAGCGCGTGAAAGCTGTTGCAAGCATACTTAACCATCTCGGCTTCCTTGATTCCTACGTTGACCAGCGGCGCGTCGATGCTCGCATAGAGCCGCTTCAAAGGAAGCGACGATTCCTCGTCATCCGCCCCGATCAGCGTGAACGGCGGATGAGCAAAGTCGTAGATCGAAGTGCCCTCGCGCAAGAACTCCGGATTGACTGCGACGCCGAAGTCGCGTCCCGCGCGCTTTCCGGAGAAGACCTCAAGAGTGGGAATAACAGTTTGCTCGATTGTGCCCGGCAGCATCGTGCTGCGCATCGCGACGACGTGGTAGCGCGGCTTTGATGCGAGCGCCTCGCCGATTTGCTGGCAAGCACGTTTGATGTAGCTGAGATCGAGACTGCCGTTGTGATTGCCAGGCGTGCCGATGCAAACGAGCGAGACGTCTGATTCGGCGACCGCTCCGTTAGCGTCCGTGGCCGCACGAAGCCTGCCCTGCTTCACCGCGGCCGAGATCAGTTCCTCGATGCCCGGCTCGACAATTGGGCTTCGCCCGCCGTTGATTATTTCGACTTTCAGCGGGTTTACGTCGACGCCGATCACTTCGTGGCCGTTGCTTGCGAAGCACGCCGCCGAAACACACCCAACATAGCCCAAACCAAATATGCTCAGTTTCATTTCAACCCCCCTGGGAGCGCAGGCATCCCTGCCTGCTTGGTGTTTGCGCGGGAAGAAGCGGGCAAGGATGCCTGCGCTCCCAGGCCCTGCTTGACGTTTTCGTAGGAAGAAGCAGGTGCAGACGCATGCGCTCCCAGGCGCTGCCCCGCGACTCGCTCCAACACATCTTCAAAACGCTCGGTGATCACTGACCAATCATACCGCGTCGCTTGCTCCGCCGCGGCTTTCTCGATCCGGCGCCGCAATCCCTCGTTCTTCAACAGCCTGATCATCGAGCTCGCGAACTTCTCAGACGAGTCAGCGATTGCGATGTCAGCCCCGTCGTTCACATCCAATCCCTCGGCTCCAATCGAAGTCGACACCGTAGCCTTGCCCATCGCCATAGCTTCGTAAATCTTCAGTCGCGTTCCGCCGCCTATGCGCAACGGCACGATGTTGATGGCAGCTTCCCGATAGTGCTCGATCACCGAGGCGACTGTGCCGGTTACTTCAATCGAGTCGCCTGCGAGCTTCTGGACTCGCGGATGTGGATTGCGGCCGACGATTCTGAATCGCGAGCCCGGCACTGCTCGTTTCACGGCGGGCCAGATCTCGCGGCAGAAATAATCAACCGCGTCGATGTTTGCTTCCCAATCCATCGAACCAACAAAAACCACAAGCGGCGCGGTTGGGTTCGCATCGCCGGCGCCTTCGCGCGCGACCTGGTACTGCTGCAAGTCGACTCCTGTGGGAACCACGCTGATCCGCGAGGCGTCGGTCATCGCGCTCATTAAATCGCGGTCGTTGTCCGACACTGCAATCACGTGATGAAACCTGCCAACCGCCTCGCGTTCATACCGAAGCATCTTCGCAGCCTCGAGCTTGAAGATCATGCGGTTGGCCGGATTAGGCTCGTGACGAGCTTGCCGTTGCCACAGCGACGACTCGACGTTGTGTTGAAACAGCACGGTCGGCGTTTCGAGCTCGGATGGAAAGTTCAGCGAGGCCGCGAGGAAATCGCAGATGGCTACATCGAAGCGGCCGTGTGAGAGCAACGCTGCGATCTGGCTTTGAACCTTGCGCGAGGTGAACTTGGTGACCGCGTACGGCGCTCGCGAAGGAAGCCGCCGCAGATAATCCACGCCGCTCGCAAGCAAGTTCGAGCCGAATCCTTCAGTGTGAACAGTCACCGCGCCCGGCAAGCGCTCGGCGAGTTGGTTCTCATAAGCCTCGTCGCGAGGACCGCCGTAATAGGACAGCAACGTCACATCGTTTCGCTCGTCGAGCCGGCGAAGGATGTTGTACGAGCGGATCTTGCCTCCGGTATCCACCGGAAGGAGCTTGCCCGCTTTGACCCAAAGAAGTTTCATAGCGTTCTTATGCAATCGCACTCGCAAGCTGGCAGCTTGCGCCACATTCCGCCTCGGACCTGGCCGGCTCGCCATCGAAGAAACGCCGCTGCCAGATCTCGAAGTTGATCAGAGCCCACAGCCTCTCGGTATGGTTTTCGCCCGCCCGGTGCCGCACAACCACCTCTCGAACGAAGCCGGGGTTGAAGATGCCTCGCTCGAGCGAGCGCGGGTTCAGCACGTACTCATCGACGACGTGGCTGAAGCGGCCGCGAAGCCACGCGCCGACAGGAACAGGGAACCCCATCTTGCGGCGCGTCAGAATCTCTTTCGGCAGCTGATCGCGCATCGCCCGCCGCAAAATGAATTTCGTCGTCAGTCCTCGCAGCTTCATATTCACCGGCAGCCGCGCGGCGAACTCGACCAGCTTGTGATCGAGAAAGGGCACGCGGCTTTCGATCGAAGCGGCCATGCTCATTTGGTCCTGCTTCATCAACAGCTCGTGCAAGTAGGTCTTCAGGTCAGCGCTGAGCAACTGATCCAACAACTCCGTCGAATCGGATTCTCCGATAAGCTCGAGCGATGCTCGATACGGATCGCAGTCTCGCATCTGCTCACGAGCTTCGCCGGTGAACAAGCGCTGTTGCACTGCTCGCGAGAACACCGAAAAGTTGTCGAAGTAAATGTCTTCGATCTCAGGCTCCAGACACAGGAACGTTCGCGAGAGTTTCTGACGGATGCGCGATGTCCCGTTCAGTTTTAGAATCGCCCGCTCGATTGTGCGCCGCAGCGACGTGGGCACAGCGCCGTGATACTTGCGCCCGAGCGCGAGGTTGAAGATCGTCTTTCGATACTTGTCGTAGCCTGCCAGAAGCTCGTCGCTTCCTTCGCCGGTCAGCACTACCTTGACGTGCTCGCTTGCAAGCTTCGAGACGAAATAGAGCGGCACGCTCGACGGGTGTGCGATGGGCTCGTCCTCCTGGTAAACCAGCGCCGGCAGCGCGTCGAAAAACTGCTGGGGGCTGACCACAACTTCGTGATGATCAGTCCCGAACGCGCGCGCTACCATTCGCGCGTATTCGAGCTCGTTGGCTTCGCGCTCCTCGAACGCAACCGAGAAAGTCTTAATCGGCTCCGAGACCATCTCACTCATCGCGGCGACGATTGCGCTCGAATCGATTCCGCCCGAAAGAAACATCCCGAGCGGCACATCGGCCATCAATCGCAGCCGCACGGATTCTTCGAACAGATCGTCAAACTGGTCGACGTACTCGCCGTCGCTGAGAGGCTCGGCAGATTTCGCGAAGCTCAGGTCCCAGTAGCGCTCGATGTGAATTCGTCCGTCGGCCCATACCAACAGGCAGCCGGGCGGCAACCGCTTGACGCCGCGAAACAACGTGTCTTCGCCCGACGTGGAACGGTTGGCGGCGTAATCTGCTAGCGCGTCGTAGTTGAGTTCGGCTCTAACCGCGCGCGCTTCTATAAGAGCCTTGATCTCCGACGCGAAGCAGATTACGCCATCATCAGAAAGGGTGTAATACAGCGGCTTGATTCCAAGCCGGTCGCGCGCCAGCACAAGTCTTCTTCTCGCCTTGTCCCAGATCGCAAAGGCGAACATGCCGCGAAGCTGCTCGACTGCGTGCGGGCCGTGCTCTTCGTAGAGGTGAATGATCGTCTCGGTGTCGCTGGCAGTTTGATAAACGTGGCCGCGCTCCTCGATCTCTGGGCGCAGTTCGCGATGGTTGTACACCTCTCCGTTGTAGGTGATCCAGACCGTGCCGTCTTCGTTCGGCATCGGCTGGTGACCGCCGGCGAGGTCAACTATCGAGAGACGGCGATGCCCGAGCCCGATCGCTCCGTCGATGAACACGCCTGCATCGTCGGGTCCGCGATGCGTGAGCGAGTCTCGCATGCGAACCAGTGCGGCCGCGTCAACCGCGCGGTTCAGCTTCTCAGGAATAGCTATGCCGCAGATGCCACACATCGATAGTTAGTCCTTGTCGACAAGCTTCCAGCCTGCGCCCCCAAGGGCGAACTGAGCCGCCAGGCAGTCCGGCGCCAAATCGAAGCTGGAGTTGTTGACCACAATCCTGTTCGGGGGGTTGTAGAAGGATAAGTCAAACTGCCTGCCATCATGAATAGTAATCTCAATCTGGCCGTCATCGATTTGAAACGCGCAGCACCTCACAGTCGTCGGCGAGTGGAAGGCTATGCAATCGGCGACTTCAAATCTCTTGCCGGCTATCAGACACCCGCGCGTAAAGCCGCCCGCGATGAATCGCGCCCACGCCATCGAGCCGGTCGCGGTCAGCCCGTCGCCCACAAGCTCATCTGCCTGCTCGCTCAGCAAAAAGAGAGCGTGTGCTTGGCCCGCGCGTATCGAATAAGCCCTGTAGGGGCGGCCCTCTGTGGCCGCCCCTTCCTGCGCATCGCGGGGGCCTTCTTCGATGCAGGGCGGCCACAGAGCGCCGTCCGTTCGCGGCTCCTGAGGAATGAGAAAACTCACGAATTGCTGAGGTCCTTCGCCTTGCGCTTCAAAAAGCGCAACCGGCGCCGACTCACGCTGCCCGTAACAACTCGATGCCCAGCCGTCTTCGACTCGCGGCTTCAACTCGCTTTCACCGAACGCGCTTATCGAGAGTCCACAATCGCTCTCTGTTGCTTTGATTTCATTGTCGCCCGCGTTCACCGAGCACCCCGGCACGAGGTGATAGCGCAACGCATAATCATGTTGCTTGCGAGCACTGAACTGGTCACGAACAACCACGAATGCCGAAAGCTCGCTCTGATCATCACGCTTCAAGAACAAGAGCGACCTCGTGTGCAAGACCGGATCATCAAGCCGCTCATAGCCATGGTGCGAGCCCTCGAAATAATCGAATGCCTTCTCAGCGATAAACTCTTTTGTCTTCGATCGAGCTATGTGCTCCCATGCAAAAGGGCCCACCGGAACAGATTGCGGCGGGCCATCAACGGTCACGGTGTTGTGAGCTTCGGTCGTGCGGAACATGTCGCGAAGGCTCGCATCGCCGGTGTAGGTGAATGTGCCCGGATCGACCAGCCAGGTCCTTCCCTCGGCAGCGTACTCGAACGCGAGCGCATCGGCATGCGCGTGCCCGCAACTCAACGAACCGTGAGGCCCGCAGTCTACAAGCATGTAGCTGGACTGCTTCGACCACCCGTCTCGCATCACGAAGTAGCCGCCCTCGGCGAACGCTCGACTAGTCTCAACGGGTTCGCTCGCCTCGATCTGATCGTAGCTCGCGAGCGCTTCGGGCCCGAGCAGCCACAGCGTTTCGACTGGCGCTTCGCCGGCTACGAACTTCCAGTCGCCGCGGCCGAACAATGCAGCGCCCGCCGCAAGCGTGTCGCGAAAATCATTAGCCCGTCGAGCATTCAAGGTAAGCAGCCGCCCTCCGTCGTCATCGCCGTACAGCGGCGTTGTGCCATCGGGCCTGGTGATGAACATCAAGTGATCGAGCGCCAGCGAGAGCCCCTCTTCCACTTCGCGCGGAAGTTTCACACTCGCTGCGCGAGCGAGCACAACAAGGTGCGTGTAGAAATCCACGGTGTAGCGGTGATAGTAGGAGGATTGCTCGAAGTAGGTTCCGTCGCGTCTGATGTGCTGCGGTAGTCGCTCAACCAAAACGTTCAAGCCGGCGTCACGCCAGCCCTGCGCTCGGCCCAGTTCAGGCAGCGCAGCGCCGAGGTAGAACAACCCGAGCGCTTCGCCAGTCAGATGTGTGTTTGGGCTGAAGTAGTGAGATAAGTATGACTCGATGTGACGCCCTTGGGCGACAAGGTACTTGATGAAGCGCGAAACGAACTTTGGAGTCAACCGATCCGAAGCGGCGAACAGATGCAGCGCCCATATCCACGCGATCACACGGAACGAAAGCTCGAGGCTGCTCGCCCAGTTGATGCCGAGCTTCGGAGGGTTCGAGTCCATCCACGATGAGGCTTGCGACGTGAACGCTTCGGCAAACCGCTCATCGCCTGTCAGCAAGAACGCTTGCCCTAGCGTGACGAAGTGCGCGTGGCGGTTCAGCTCCCAGGTGACTTTCTTATCGCCCGCGACGCTTGGGTCGAGATAGTCGATCTTGCTCCAGTGAACAAGGGGCGTCCGCTTGTCGGTCGTTGGATCGAAGCGCCAGTCGATCGGATCGCCAAAGCTCAAATTGCTGAAGCCCAGCAAATCGAAACGTCCGCTGATTGCCTGCTCGGCACGGTCGAGAAGTGCGAGGCGCTCTGCGGGGAAGCGTTGCTTGATGATCGCTGATGCCTCTTCGCGGTGATAAAGAGATGGGAAGAACGGGGCCGAACGGATGCGCTCGAGGATCAGCATCGCCGAGCCTTCGCCGTTTCCGTTGCGGGATGCGGGATGGATCTCGCGGAGCAGCGCGGCGTCAGTCATTTCGGCGGAGCCCGCGCCGAGAATGCGCTCGTTGAGCTTGGCGAGCTCTTGCCTGCCGCGAACGCGGATCTCGCGAAGACTCTTGCCGCGAAGCTTCTCTAATTGTGCGATGCGATTCGCCATCATCGGATAGGTCATTCACACTGCCAAAACAGAACTCGGCTCACAGAGCTGTCATGTATGGGAAATGTCTATTTGGCCCATTTCACCAGAACCTAATCGGGGAATAAGGGATGGTTCGGGTTGGCTTCGGGAGGGGCAATCGCGGCCGTCTGGGACTGGAGAAACACGTCAATCAAGTATGCCTTTGAGGTCAAGCGCAAGGCCCTTCAACAATGGCTCGCCGGAGACCGTCTCCGGGTGGAAGAGAATCTCAACCTCAACGTTCGGACGATAGATGTGCACTTTCTTTTCGATCGGATCAATCAACCAGCCGAGTTGGGCGCCGTTCTCGATGTACTCTTCCATTTTCTCCTGCACAGCAGAAAGCCTATCGGTTTCGGAGCGAAGTTCCACGACAAAGTCGGGGCAGATGGGCGCAAACTTCTTTCGTTTCTTCTTGGGAATCGCGTCCCAACGTTCGAGTCGAATCCATGAAAGGTCTGGGGCGCGTTTCGCGCCGTTCGGGAGCGTGAATCCTGTCGAGGAGTCAAATCCTACACCGGTGGCGTCCGCCTCAGCCCATGCACCAAACCTGCTCGTGAGGGTGAAGTTACGGTGACCACCTTCGCTTCCGACTGGCATCATGATGATCATCTCGCCCTCCTTGGTCATTTCGATTCGAAGGTCGCCGTTGAGAATGCAAAACTCGAAGAACTCATCATCGCTGAAATGGCTCTTGAGCGGGCCGAGACGAATGACCAAAGCTTCCAGGTCACTCGATGTGCTTACTTGCGGTCTAGTCAAAACCGTCTCCATAACCTGCTCCGTTCTTGTGCAGTGAATTATACACGCCCTTGCCCAATCCGCCGCAAGCAGCGGGGTCAAAAGCTGCTGTCACCTTTCCTGCAAGTACGAACTGATTACGATCATCATGTTCTTGCTGACGAGCTTTCGACCTCCTCGACTCGGCTTGGTTGCGGCGCGGCATTCTCGCATGCCAACTCTCGATAGAGCCTAAGCCATTTGCCGCTCAATGCGGCCCAACTGTATCGACCGCACTCTTCACGTGCTCGGGCTGCAATATCGGTTGCCAGCTCTTTATCGCGGAGCAATCGGATCACACGGTCAGCCAGCGCTTCGTAATCGCCTCGGCCGACCAACAAGCCAGTTTCTCCGTCGGTCACCATATCCGGGATGCCGCCCGCGTCAGTGGTCACCACCGGAAGTCCTGAAGCAAACGCCTCGATGATCGAGAGCGGCTGATTGTCTACGTCTGAAGCGTTCATGAATATGTCGGCCTGATCGTAGAGCGCCGGCATGTTTTCAGGGGCGACAGCGCCGGCGAAATCAACGTTGCCAGGCGCGAGGACCGCGGCCAGCTCGCGAAGTGCGCGGCGTTCGCTGCCATCGCCTGCGACTATCAATCGAGCGTTTGGAACTCGCTGCTGGATAAGCGCGAATGCCCGTAGCGTGCACTCAACGTTGTAGTGACGCTCGAGGTTGCGGTTCGAAAGCAAGACCGGCTTCAACGGCCGGCGCACCCGAAAACGAAACCGCCCAAGGTCCACTGTGTTCGACACGCGCTCCGCTTGAAAGCCGAACTTCGCGAAGACCGAGACGAGGTAATCGGAAGGCACGACTACGCGGTCCGCGAGCTTGATTATCGGAAGCGAGGTTCGCGGCCACCGCCGCAGGTGGTCCTCGGCTTCGCCGCTGTGATAGTTCAAGAGCACCGGCTTGCGGTAAAGTCTGGCTATCAGGACTGCCGGCGCCGACGCGAGCAGGAACGATAAGTAAGAAGCCGAGAACACATGCACGACGTCGAAGCGGGGTAGCCGGACCAACAAGCTCGCGACGTATGCGATCGACGTGACGAGCGTTCTCACATATTTGATTCGCTGCAACCAACGGAGCGGGCCTGGCAAGCGTGGGTTGATTGGGAGCAACTCGGCTTCGATCTCTGGCTCGCGAGACAGACCTTCCATAAGCCGCAAGGCTTGGATCGCCTGGCCGCCAAGAATGTCGATCGACGCGACTACTACACAGACTTTGATCTTTTTCTGCGAGGTCATTTAATCCTGTACGGGC
>JBGQGO010000129.1:0-11878 GCA_041497455.1 Blastocatellia bacterium
AGCGATCGCGCAGCCAGAAGATTCGCGACGTTCGCGCAGCAGATGGCAAGCATCAACAAGGAAAGGCCGAATGTCAAAAGCAGCGGTTGCTCAAATTTCGGCCGCAGCACGGTCTCGATGCCCGTACTCATTTCGGCGACGAATGCGCGGCTGTCCTCCAACCGCTGCCGCGTGGCGGCCGACGTTTTAGAAGTCAGTCCCGCGTTCTCCTTGAGGTGTGGCCAGGCGCTTTCCATCTGGAGACGGGCTTGCTCGACCGAGACACCAGGGGCGCGCCGAGCAACTACGTCAGTCCAGTACAACCCGGACGAACTGCGCAGCGTGGCCGTGATCGGGACCACTACTGATGGCGGAAACGCCGTCGACAGACCGCGAAACGCTGGTTCTGTGACGCCTACGATTGTGAACGGCGCGCCATCGATTCCAAGCGCCTGTCCAAGCACATCCGCACTCCCGCCAAACTCGCGCCGCCAGAAATCGTAGGTGATGACGGCGACAGGCGTCCTGCCGCGTTCGTCTTCGGGGGTCAGCAGTCGTCCCAGCAAAGGCTTGGCTCCGAGCACGCCGAAGCAATCACCCGAAACGTTGAGCAAACCTTCGAATGTTACCCGGTCACCGATCGTTACAACGCCTCCCGGGGTATTGACGCCGCAAACGCCGGCGAATGCGGGCATTTCTCGGATTGAATCGCGCATCATCGAGGTGACGCGCAGCAACTCGTTCCGATCGTCGGCCGCCGCGATGCGTACTAGCTCGTTGGGATGGACGACACCACCCAGCGACCGGAGCAGCAACGCATCGACGAGCGAAAAGGTCGCGAGGGTGGCGCCCACGCCGAGCGCGAGGGTAAGAAGGAGCGTGATGGTTAGGCCTGGTGTCCTAAGGTATGACCGCAGTGCCCAGCGAACGTCGAACAGGAGCCTCTCGATCATAAGCGGTTTGGAGAACTCTTGGGCAGCCTAACATCACGGTTGCCAAGCGTCAATACGCAAGCAACAAAGCAAACTTGCGGCGCTGCGTCCATCTATTCGCCCGCCTCTACAGTGGCGCTGGACTCTTTGATCAAGTGGCGCGCAACCGGTGCGAATCGCTCCAGAAGGGGGTCACGTCCCCGGAATCTCAACATCGACTGACACACCCACCTTAAGCGATCATCAAACCTCGGCAATGGCCGTTCGACCAGAAGTGCCTTACACAATGACGAATCGACGTTCTCGAAGTCGGCGCTCGCAAAATGGAAGGACAATGCGAGCCGCGCCTGATCGCCGCGCAGGAACATGCCGCCCTTAATCAGTTGGAGGAGGAACAAATACTCCATTGATCGAGCGAAACTCCGAGAATCCCGCTGAGCCGATCGATCTGTCTGGCGCCAATCTGACGGCCGCACAAGTGCGAAGCGCGCTGGCACACGTTCGAGCACTTCCCGCCTACAACACTGACGTATTGTCAATTACGTCGCAGTCCAGCCGAGGCTTTCCTTACACTGGTCATGAACACGAGCGATTGCCGAAATTGCCCGAGCGGCGCACGATTTCTTCCTGTTCCAGCCTCGCCCTTCTTCATGAGAGAACCGGCGGCTCAAGTTCGATTGCCCCGTCTCTATTGTGCTTTGTGGCTCGGGCAATCTGTGAGAGACTTGTCGAGGACAAGGGCCGCGGGCGCCCAGTTCGGGGCTATTGTTGAGCCGCTTGAATCCGTTTCGTTGGGGCTGGCGTAAACTAAGTTTGAAACTAAGAGGGGTCGAATTTCCCGCGCGATCTGACGCGGATTCTTGATACGAATGGCATTATCCGAATTGCTTGATAGTGCGTGTGTCGGCTGCTATCGAGACGCGTGGCAAGTACACTCGAAACAGTTCGACTTGGAAGAAGGGCTGCGGCTGCGAAGCCGCTATCATTTAATCACCAATAAGGAGAGTACAAACTGTATGCGTAAAAAACTGATGGTAGTCGCGATCGCGGCGGTAGTGGCAACGGGATGTTTCAGTATCGCATCCGCCGAGGGGATGGCTAAGAAAACAAAATCGCTCTACTCCCGGCTCGGGGGCAAGAAGGCCATCACCGCCGTCGTCGAAGAGTTCGTCAACAACTGCGCAACGGACACCCGCATCAACAAGTTCTTCGCCGACACGGCCAAGGATCCGAAGCGGCTTGCGAAGTTCAAGAAGAACCTGGTGGATCAGATCTGCCAGGGGAGCGGTGGACCCTGCAAGTATACGGGCAAAGCCATGAAGCCGGCTCACAAGGGGATGGGCATCACTGACGCAGACTTCAACGCGTTAGTCGAGGACCTTGTGAAAGCGCTGGACAAGTTCAACGTGGGGGCGACTGAGAAGAACGAGCTTCTCGGAGTGCTCGGCCCAATGAAGGGCGACATAGTCGGGCAGTAAGCCTCGATCAAGGTAGGACATCAGGGAGGTCGGAGCGCCGGTTATCGGCGCTCCGATCTCCTCTTTTTCGTTGCGCTAGCGATTGGGATGCCGGGGAAACTTGACGTAGGGCAACCGGACGCCGCGAACAAAGACCCGGTCAGAGCGAATGTCCAGCGGCGCTTCAAATCCGGCGCTTCCCATCGTCGAGATTATATCGTCTTGATCCACCCCGTCCCCGCTTACGCCAATGGCGCCCGCGAGTTTTCCATTCTTGAAAAGCGGCACGCTCCCGGGAAAGATTTGAATTCCATTCTTGAGGCTCGGAATGCCGGTACAATCCGCGGGGCTGAAGGCTCCAGTGGTGACGAACCTCCCTATCGCGCCGAGCACCAGGTCGAGCTGCAAGCCGTCGTTGAACGGGCTGAAGTCCTCGATCGGAACCGAGAACGGTCCGTTCTCGGTGTCGTCGATTCCGTCCGGGAAGAATGGGCGCTCGAGAAAGCCTTGCGCCCGGTCGGAGAACGCGACGGACCCGTCGAGCTTCACGCCGTCCTTGCTCGCCGCATCAGCGTAGCGTCCCATTCCTCGCGAGCGAAGATCGGCGCCCGCCGACGCTTTGCTGAAAAAGACAGCCGTGCGGGCCTTTTGCACACAAACATCGAAGCCAAATATCGGCGCGTCGATCGTGCTGAAGATTCCGAGTACCTTTCCGTCAACGTCGACCACTGAGATGTTGACCTCTGCCGCGCTGTTCTGAGGCTGTCGAATAGCCGCTCGTGTGATGAACGCTTGCCTGGCTGCCTGAGCGATGATCTGTTGCACGTCGCTCCTGCTCAACACCGAGACAGAGTCCCCGTTGAAAGGAAAGAACCGGCTGTCAACTCGTCCCGCCGGTGCGGAAGAATCGATGGCCACAACGGTGAACCTGGATGGTTGGGCCGCTCTAATTCCGGGAGCCAGAGCCCCAAGGGTCACGACCTCGCCGCGCAATTGATCGAAGGGCGTAGCTTGAGCTTGCGGCGGCATCGGCGTGTTGACGAACGGAAATCTGATACCGTTTACGATGATCTTGTCGCCTTGAATCTCCGGTGGTGTTTCGAAACCTCGAGTGGCGGCGCGCGCGATCAGTTCCTCGACTGGCTGATCGTCATCAGCCGGGTCCGGGTCTAACGTGTAAGCGCCGTCGCCTTCAACCCCGATTCCGCCGACTTGGATCCCATTCTTGTACAGCGCGATTCCTCCTGGATCCGCGGCGAGACCCAGCGGTGACCGGGCGTTGATATCGCTGCAGATAAGAAACTGCGAGAACTGAACGCCGAACAGCGGGCCGCCCGATTGGAAATTGACGCCGGGCGGGAAGTGCTCTTGCACGATGAAGCTTGCAGTGCGAGTCGTGAAGCTGTGGCCCTGGCTGCTGAGGAACGCGCCGGTCACCGCCTTTGTGATAGCAGCGAGAGTCGCACCGTCCGAGACTGGAAGCACACCGAGGCGCAGCCCGTCGAGTCCACAGGTTGGATTGTTGATACTGTTGTTCCCTGCGCACCGTTTACCGGCGCCTATCGTTATATCGCTGCGAGCGCCGGCCATTCTGAAGATGCCAAGGATGTTGCCTTCCTTATCGGTGACCGCGATGGTAACTTTCAGTCCACTTACGTCAGCCTGAGCAACGGCCTGCGAGATTATCTTCTTCACGTCGTCGGCGGTGAGCTTACTCTCGTCGGCGGCGATCTCGACCGTGATGTGAACCATCGCCGAGGCAGCGCCATCCGGGTTGGTGACGGTTATGTCGATACCTCCGGTAATATCTGCGGCCGCAACCCCGTTGATGACGATTTTTGTCGAGCCTTTTACCTTGGCGCGAGAGAAGCTGATCGAGCCGTGCGCGTTGTTGAGGGCAACGGTTGCGCCCTTCTGGAAATTCTGGCCCTTGATGATCAGTCTGCCTCCGTCCGGGTCGTAAAGGGCGGTTTCCGAGGTGATTTGGGGGACGGGACCGGATTGGATTAACCAGGCGAGAGAGTGTCCGCTGAAGCAGACCATCACGATTGCGATCAGTACGCAAAGTCCTGTAATCGTTCTGCTGAGATGATTCTTTATAGTCAAATCGCGGCTCGCCATTTTATCCTCCTGAAGCGTGTTCAAACCAAACGACGTTCAACTTGAGGCATCGCGTTACAAGCTACGCGCTTGTTTCTTTCGCGCGGCAGTATAGCGAATGTGAAATTAGGCCGCAAGCACTTAGCCATTCACTCGGAAGCACGTGAAGCGCCGAGCGGACCAGTACGCGGGTTGGTCCGCTCGGCTGCTGAGCTTTTGTTTAGAACGAATACTTGAGCGCAAACTGAATCGTGCGCGCAGGAACTCGGGTGTCAGTAAACAAACGGTTGTTCTCGGTAGCCGGCTCGGTAGTGTAGCCTCCGAAGAAGAGTTGATGCACCGGAATACCGAAGTTTGTTCTGTTGAACAGATTGAAAAACTCGCTTCGGAACTCGATCTTGTGCCGCTCGGTGAATCTGAAAAACTTGTTGACTGACAAATCAACCGTGGCGATTCCCGGCGCTCTGAAGGCATTGCGTCTGCCGGTGCTCGGATTGACAGCGCCCGGGTCCACTCGATCCGTGAGGTTGCCGTCGAGATTCTGATCGCAGCAGAACAAGACTGAGTATGGCTGGCCCGTCTGGAATGTCCCTATGCTGCCAACCTGCCACCCGCCAAGAATCTTGCTCTGCTCGAAGATGGGCAAGTCCCAGATCAGACTGTAGACGAAGCGATGGCGCACATCGTAGTTGGCGTCCGCGCGCTCGGCCCTTCGGTCAAGGCTGTTCTGTGGCAAGGCGCGCGCGCCTTCCAGATCAAACAGGTCGGACACTTCGTCGATTGCGTGCGACCATGTATAAGCGGTCGTGAATTGGATCCCTCGCGAGAACCGCTTGATGAGCTGGAGCTGAAGGCTGTGGTATGTCGAGTTGGCGTCGGACTCGATTGAATTGAACGATCCGAGCAGGGGAAACGGCCTGAGCGCTTCGCCCTTGATATTCGGTGGAATGCTCAGTCCAAAGAGCACCGGGAATATCAAATTCGGAAGCTCGCGGAGGCTTTGCCCCTGAACCTGGCGTACCAATGGTATTGCGTTCGGTCCGAGGTTCGGTGTCGCAAACCTGAGCAGATGCGCCCCCCGTGTTCCCACGTAGGCGGCAGAAGCGAGGAAGTCCTGGCTGAACTGATGCTCGAGGGTGAGTCCCCAGTGTTGCGAGTATGGAGTCACCAAATCGTTCGCAGGGAGAACGAACCCCGGTCCGGCCGCAAGATTCGTTAGCAAGGCGGCCGCCAGCACTCCCTCGACGACAGTGAAGCCTTTGCCCGGGTCGAACTTATTCAAAGTTCCGGGGACTCCAAATACGGCTGAAGGGTTGGCTGAGACAAACGGGTGCGAAAGCAGCGCGCTGCCCTCCGGATCGTTGACATCGAAGTTGGTGTTAAAGCCCCCGAGGTTGAGTGTCAAGAAGGTCGGAAACACGTTGCGCGATTGGCTAATGACCGCGCCTAGGATTTGATCGTAATAGATCCCGTAGCCGCCTCGCACAGACGTCTTGCCGCGTCCGAACGGGTCCCAGGCAAAAGCTACATGAGGCGCAAAGTTGTTCTTGTCCAACCTGAATATCTTTGTGCGCCCGCCCAGGAACCGCTCGAAGCCGGAAGCGCCGAAAGTCGCTTTTTCTACATCCGCAAAAGCCTTGACCTCAGGAGAGCTGAAGGTGGATTCAATGCGGCGGTCGGCCTCGGTTGGCACCGTGTTCAATTCATATCTCACTCCAAAGGTGAGAGTGAGATTCGATCGGACGCGAAACTGATCTGCGAGGAAGAAATCGTTCTGCCAGTATCTCAGCCGGATGTTTGAATCGGCGTCGCCGTTGGTCAAGGTCTGGAAGAACCCGGTCGCCGCCCCGGCGGCGAGATAGTCCCTACCGAAGTAATAAGGCACAGGATTACCGAAGCGCCTGGCTAGCTGCTCATCGGAAATGTCGAGTGCGCCGCTGAAGACGGCCAGCGGGCGGTAGTTTCTATCCAGAAAACTGTCGAGACGAGTCTGCCGTATGTCGAACCCGGCGGTGAGCCTATGCCTGCCCTTGCTGGAGATCAGCGTATCGGCATACTCAAATGTGTTGTTGGTCCGTCCTTGTGGGAAGTTAAACACATCCACTCCTAACGGACTGTAGCCGGAAGCTTTGACCTGGCCAATCGGACCAGTGCCGGTGGTCGCAAGGCCCTGGATAGCGCCAAATCCGCTCTCAGTGTCAGAGCCCGGAATCGAGAAGAATGCGGGTTCGCCGCCGCCAAGCGCTCCGTTGAACAGAAGCCGCGCATTCAAAAGGAACGGCACATTGGGCAGCGCGCTGGATGGCCGCAGGAACGGATCGCGAACTTCTTTGAATTTCAGATTGGTCCTGCCAAAGGAGAAGCGAAACTGATTCGCAGTGGCGGACGAAATCGCGCTGTTGAACGACAGAGCGACGTCTTGCGTGTTAACCAGCGCACGGAGCGTCGAGAAAATCGCCTCGCCGGTAACCGGCAGCGTCGTGTCATCATCGGTGGAGTTATACCGGGCAGTCAGATTGTGATCTCTGCCGAAGGCTTTCAGGTTATGATCCAGCTTCACGGAATAGATCGTGCCATCGGCGCTTGCCGGAAGGACCTCGGTAAAGGTGTTGCCGCGATAAGGGCCGCCAGGGTTGTTTGGAAACGGGAACAGGCTTAAGAAAGAGTTTCCAGTCAGCGATGCAGGAAAGACCGGCGCCCCGTTCGTCAAGCTAAGGCCCGATCCTCCTGAGCTAAAGACGCCGCGTTCGTCAATGGTCGGCACCGCGAAGTGAGATTCCCTGCTTGCGTTAATATCCTGATGCTCGAAAGAGCCGAAGAAGCGGGTCCGTGCTCCGATGGGACCGCCGAACACCAGGCCGTACTGGGCCCGCGTGTATGGATTCTTCCCGCCCACCGGGATCGGAACAGTTAGCGGTGCTCCATCCAGCGTCGCCGGCTTGCCGTTACCGCTGAGCCTGAGACTGGACGGGCCTGCGTCGGAGTCAAACGCATCGCGCGCTCTTAATGCCTTGTCGGTGAAAAACCCGTAGATCGTTCCGTGGTAACCAGTACCACCCGAACGGGAGACGGCGTTTACTTGAGCCCCCATATTGCGGCCGTACTGCGGCTCAGGCAGAAGCGTGGAGATTTGAAACTCTTGCACGCTCTCGATTGACTGTGGCCCAAGCGACGTGAATCCCTGCCGCCGCACGCCCACCTCTTCATCGTTGTTGTCTGAACCGTCGATGGTGAAGTTGTTGGAGCGGCTACGCAATCCATTGACGGAGAATTGACCCGAGGTGCCGACGCCTGGTCCGATGCCCGGCCCGACGTTTGTGCCAATCGACAGAGGCGGAAGCGCGACACCAGGAACTAAGAACGCCAGGTCATCAAAGGTCCGTACGCCGGGTAATGGGAGGGACAACAGAAATCTCTCGTCGAAGTTCCCGCCTCTCGTAGCGTTCGTCGTGTTGGCCAGCAGAGCGACATCTGACTCATCCGTTGTTGAAGCCTGTCTGGCTGGCGGTGTTGGCGGCGGCTTCGTTGGTTGCGGCTGTGTCGCGGGAGGCGGCGTCACCGGAGGGGGTGCGGCCACACCCGCCTTTCTCAGGACGATTGGCGGCGGTTGGTCGGCTCGCTCGGTGTTGGTGATGTGGATTAGAAAGTTATTGATGACCGATTGTCTGGGATCGGGGTCGTTCTCATATCCCTGTTTCGCGGCGGTGATTCGGTACCTGCCGGCAGGAAGGATCCCGACGTAATAAATGCCCTGATCATTGCTGATCGTAGTGCGCTCGAGCCCGATCTCTTCGTGAGTGATTGTGACGACGACACTTGGCAGAGGATCGAGGGTTCCGGCGTCAAAGACGCGTCCTTGAATAGCTCCGGTGTTTTGGGTCTGCGCGATGACGTGTGGAAAGTAGATGCTCGACAATGAGAGCGCGACTAACAAAGCAAAGGCCTTCGCGGCGGTTCTGGACATGGGTTCTCCCTCCGTATCAAACGAACAGCTTGTTTCAGAATGCAGAAGGTCGTTGGCGCCTTCCGATAGCCGAGTTGATTCACTGATCCGCTCAGGATCCGGGAACGAATCTTGACCCACGCAGGATAGCACGAGAAGAATCGGAGCACCAGCACACTACTCATGGCCGAACGCTGTCTGTCATTTGGCGGGAATGATGCTCACGAATTGAACGACAAATTCCTCTCCGTCTTTTGTGCCAAACCCGATCCGTCCATTTGAAAAAGTGGTATCGGTCATCAGGCTGAAGGGCTGGGGTTGAGTGGCTTTCGGGTTGCTCTTCACTTGAAGGGAGTGTTTTATCTGCGGCCCGTTCGCCTCGATGATGATGTGAAACTTGTCGCCTGGAACACCGAGGTTTTCAGGGACCGTAAATGTTTTCAGCAGCTCTGACTTGCCATTCTGGTAGAGGAATGTGTGGAACTTGTTCGGCGATGAGGCGCCCGGTCCCGTAAGCTGAAAGAGATAGCATATGCTTTCATCCTGACCGCGAAGGACCCAGACGGCACCTTTGCCGTTGCCGAAGATCAGGTCAAACTCCATCCTGAAGTCTTTGTAGCTTGTATCTTTAATCAGCCCTATACCTGGGCCTTGCACCTTCAACTTGCCAGCACTTGATTGCCAGGTCTTCGGCGCACTCCAGAACCGCAGGCCTGCGTCGAAGGTATCGACAAACTCGGGAGAGAAGACGGTGCGATTCAGCGCCAGTTTTATCTCGGCAGGTCCGGCGCTAAAAGTCTGGGTCTTCTCGACCGGCTCATACTCATTTTTCTTTGCGCGTATCCGGTGCTGGCCTGGCGCGAGATTCGAAATTCTGATTTCGCCCTTCTCGTTGGCGCGGCCCCCATAATTATCGTCAATGTAGATCTCGGCTTCGGGTTCCGTCTTAACGATCAAGCCGACCAGAGCCGCTTTGAATTCCGCAGCTATATACTTTGTTCTGCCGTCCTCGACTTCTACTTCTCTGGTCCACTCGATTTGATTCTGTTGTATGACTCTCAGTTTGTGGCGGCCCGCTGCTACA
This sequence comes from Blastocatellia bacterium, assembly GCA_041497455.1. Lineage (GTDB taxonomy): Bacteria > Acidobacteriota > Blastocatellia > UBA7656 > UBA7656 > Onstottus_A. The sequence goes on from JBGQGO010000129.1 coordinate 9,496, forward strand.
TCGGCCAACTCGATTAGTTTTTCCTCTTTCCTTAAGCTCACGCTTAGAGGCTTTTGATCGTCGATCAACACCGTCGCGTTGGGCTCAACGCCCCCTATCTGAATGACGCCCCCGAGCGGAGTGAGTTCCACGGGCACTGCCTCGTCGTTTTCTAACTTGATACCCGAGACTTTCTTTGGAGAGTATTTGGCTGCGCTGACTTCGATGTCGTAAAGGCCCGGGGGTAGCTCTGCGCGGAATTTATTATCGACGCTCTGACCCTGTACAGGCCTTAGCGCGGCGTCGCGGGGCTTAACAACAACGCTGGCTGGGGTGTTGGTGATAACTATCAGCACTCCCTTCGAAGGCTTTGCGGGCGCCGTATCTGTCTTGACCGCGGGAGGCGGAGCAGGCGGCTGAATCCGTCGAATGGCTATCTCAGCGAATCTTCCCGCCGGATACTCTTTCAAGTACGCTTGGTAGTCCGAGACATTCTTGCTGTTTTGGATTCTGTCCCACAGGGCGTCTTCACCGAGCCGCCTCGCGAAGGTCGCGTTCTTCCCTGTCGGAAATCTTTTCAGATAGTTTTTGAAGTCCGCCGAGTCTTTACTGTTTTGTATGCTCTCCCAAAGCGCTTGCTCGGTAAACATGCCGCCGGGATATTTCTTCAGGTAATCGCGGAAGGCAACGGGATCATTCTTCGCTTGAGCAGTTTCCCAATCGCTCCGTTCGAGGGCAGCAGGATCAACGATAGCCACATTCTCCGCTGCCGCGACTTTTGAAAGCACCAGGTCGTTAGCCTTGTAGCCTTGAATCACGGCATATGGCTTTTGTATCTTGCCCGTTCCCAGGTCGAGGCGTATGCGCTTGGGCACCTGATCCTGCAAGTAAGTCAGGAGGCTGCTGAGCGTTACTTCGCCCTTCTCGTTAGCCGCTGCGCCCTTCAGCCCTTCGACGAGCGCCCAGGAAAAGTATCCCTGCTTCTTCTCTTTGTATTCGTACGCACGACTTCCTACGTCTGTCGCATAGAGGGTGGCAAATGCTTTTACTTCGGAGTTGCGTTCTTCAAAGTTGAAATGCTGAGTGAACCTGTTGGTGAGCTTGTTATCAGCATCGCCGCGTCCCGCCGACGGATCATTGCGGCACGCGTCGAGGATCAATAACACCTGCCCGACTCCGGTCTCGACGATGCGCTTTCTCATATCATCTACATTTATAGAGCTCTGTTCGAGGAGAGAGACATCGTTGCTGAGTTCTGCATCCGATGGCAGCAGGTAAGCCTGGTCGCCACGCTCTATTCCGTGTCCGGCGAATGCGATTAGTAACAACCCGTCCTTTGGCACCGCCCCGCGCAGGTTCGACAGTTGTCTCAGAATCTTGTTGCGCGTCGGTCTTCGCTCTACGGGCTGATCGGCGGTGAGCAGCCTGACCTGATCCCTCGGGAATCCGGCATACTGCACCAGCGCTTCGACGATCGCTTTGGCGTCGTTTCCCGCGCCGTCGAGCTTGTTGATCTGGGAGTCCTCGTACTCATCCACACCTATCACCAAAGCGAATCGCTTGGAACCGGCGGGCAGAGATTCCACGGGTTTGGTTGGCTCAACTTTCAGCCCGCGGCCGTCCTTTTGGGTCTGAGCCCCGGTGCGCATCGCGCCTCCTGATGCCGTGCAAACGCATATCGCGAGGATAACGATGAGGATGGGTGAGCGAGAATACGAATGTCTTGTTTTCATAGGAGGAGTCCTTGCTGTTCTCATTCAGGGGTTATGCCCGGAAGTAGCATAGACTTTAGTCTGTGTCCCTCGGTGCTCTGTTTACGGAAGAGGCACACAGACTAAAAACTATGCTACGTCGGGTTTGCCAGCCTGTCGCCCTTGGTTGGCCTCTTAATACGCGACTCAGGGCCGATCTGTTGCGATTGATCGAGGGAGGCCGGGCAATAACCTGACTGGATGCCTGAAGCATAACGGCTCGATTAGTCTACCATACGTAGCTGGCTACATTAAGGCTCTCGAACCTCAACTTCGGGGGGCGAGCCACGTAACGAGTTTGGATCTCGCTGAAATGTATATCGACATGTGGGTTGACTCAAAGCAACACTCAATATAATATCGGCGCGTTCAATTCGCAGCCGTTGAGTGTTCAAGTACCAGATGTTTCTCATCGCTGAAGGACACGTTTCATAGGTCATAAGCTGTTCCGGCTAATTATTCTTCGGGTAGTTGGGTCATTAATAGAGAGGCGCGGAATGAGACTCAAACTGGTAGTGGTCGCTCTTTATGGGCTGTTGCTATTGCTCCCCTTAGGCTTTTCGATGCGCTCGCTGGCTTTTTCTGAAAGCGGCGAACCGGCGCAGGGTAAAGCTCAAGTCACTCCCATTCCGTTCGACGCCGCCGGCAGAAGG
>JBGQGO010000130.1:0-11764 GCA_041497455.1 Blastocatellia bacterium
GGCCCTTCAACTCGCCAACCACTGGCAGGACGTCGCGATCGATCTCGACAAGGATCGCATCTACCTGCCTCAAGAAGACCTCTCGCGATTCGAACTCTCGGTCGATGATCTGATGCGTCGCGATGCAAGTGACAGCTTCAAGCGGCTGATGAAGTTTGAAGTCGAGCGTGCACGAGCAATGTTCGGGCGAGGCAAACCGCTATGCACATCGGTAAGCGGGAGGTTGGGCCTCGAGCTGCGGTCGGTCTGGCTTGGAGGTATGCGCATACTCGATCGCGTAGAACAAAACGGCTATGACGTCTTCGCCAGCAGGCCGGTGATCACTTCGACTGACAAACTAAAGATCCTTCTTGTAGCGGCGAGCAAGAGGGCTTTTCGGCGTTATTGATGGGTTCGACAGTCTCGTCAACGGTGTCTCGAATGCTCGGAGCGCAGCGCAAGCTGGCTCGCGCAACCGCCTCGAACTTCTACTACTCTTTCCTTCTCCTTCCCCGCGCCGAGCGCCGCGCGATCAAAGACGTTTACGCTTTCTGCCGCCTGCTCGACGACGTAGTCGATGAAGACCAGACTGGACGGAACCCTTACGCCGAGCTTGAGTATTGGCGCGGCGAAGTGGACGCAATCTACGCGGGCAGTCCCACAAGCGAGTTCGGCGAGCAACTGATGATTTCGGTCGAGGAGTTCGACTTGCCCAAGCAGTCGTTCCTCGATTTGATCGACGGAATGGAGATGGATTTGAAGTGGCACAGCTATCAGACCTTCGCCGACCTTCGCGAATACTGCTATCGCGCGGCTTCCGCTGTCGGCCTGATTTGCATCGAGATATTCGGCTACGAGTCCGCGCGTACGCGGGAGTACGCCGTGAATCTCGGACTCGCGCTGCAACTCACCAACATCCTGCGCGACTTGAAGGAGGATATCGCGCGAGGGAGGATCTACATTCCGGTCGAGGACCTCGAGCGATTCGGTTACTCAGAACGCGAGCTTCGAGAAAACCTCTACAACGCACCTTTCATCGATCTCATGAAGTATGAACACTCTCGCGCGAGCTCGTATTTCGAGAAGGCCGCCGGTTCCCTTCCCGATCAAGATCGGCCCTCTATGTTCGCCGCCGAGATCATGGGCGCGATTTACAAAGAGCTGCTGGATCAAATGCCCGCCGTGCAGTTCGATGTTTTTCACAATCGTCTCGCGGTCTCGAAATCCCGCCGTTTGCAAATCGCACTAAGCATCTGGTTGAAGAGCAAATTCAAGAAATAATGGCCAAGCGCGTGGTGATAATCGGAGGCGGATTCGCCGGGCTCGCGGCGGGAGTAAGGCTCAGCGAGCGCGGCTACGAAGTCTTGTTGCTCGAACGCCGCAATCATCTGGGCGGCCGCGCGTATTCGTTCATCGATTCGAAGACCGGCGACGTGGTTGATAACGGACAGCATCTTTTCATGGGCTGTTATCGCCACACCATCGCGTTTCTCGAGAAGATCGGGAGGCTCGACAGGCTGAAGTTTCAAGCCCGGCCGCGCGTCGATTTTCTCGACCGTGAAGGCTTCACCAGTTTCGATTGCCCGCCGCTTCCTGCTCCGCTGCACGTGCTCGCCGGTCTGCTCAGAATGAAAGGCCTCAGCATCGGCGACAAGCTTCGAACGTTCAACGTGGGCCGCGCCATCAAGAGCAACGGCAAGCTTTCGCCCGGCGCGCTCACGGTCGATCAGTGGCTCGACCAGCTTGGCCAATCCGCGCGAATCAAGCAGCGATTCTGGCAACCAATGGTCGTCGCAACGTTGAATCAAAGCCCCGACATCGCCTCAGCGCGAATGCTAAAGGTGGTTTTGCAAGAAGCGTTCGGCGGCGACTCAAAGAGCGCGAGGATCGGGATCTCGCGAGTCGGATTGAGCGATCTTTACACCGACGGCGCTTACGACTTCATCAAGGCCAGAGGCGGTGACGTGCAAACGGGCGCGCAGGTTCGAAGCCTCGTCATTGAGCGAGGCGTCGTCGTCGCTGTCGAATTGAAAGACGGCCAGCGGGTTGAAGGAGACTACTTTATTAGCGCGGTTCCTCCGGAAGCGCTCTTTGCCATCCTGCCCGATGACCTAAGAAACAAAGAGTTCGCGCAGCTTGAGGCATTGGGATCGTCCCCGATAGTTTCGATCAATCTCTGGTTTGACCGGCCAATCATCGACCGTGAGTTCGTCGGGTTGTTGGGGACTCGAAGTCAGTGGATCTTCAACAAGGATCTGATCCTGTCGCCTGGCAAGCAGTCGAATCAGGTGGCAGTGATCATCAGCGCCGCCCGCGATTTTGTGGATTGGACGAGGAATGATCTGGTGGAGATGGCTATCAGCGAGCTGCACGAGCTCTTACCCGAGAGCCGGCCGGCCGAGTTGCTTCACAGCGTGATCGTAAAAGAACGCGAAGCGACGCTCTCACACACAGTCGAGTCCGACAGCTTGAGACCTGGCCCGCGAACGTCGATTCCGAATTTGATTCTTGCCGGCGATTGGACTGACACCGGCTTGCCTGCGACGATCGAGAGCGCGGTAATAAGCGGAGATGTTGCTGCTCGAATAGTGGTGGATGGGGAATGAACTCCGAGTCTATCGAACCCAGTGCGGGGTCTCAACCCTGAAAGGGTGGCAGTATAAAGCCACGGGTGAAGACACGCGCACACCTTATCAGCGGTTTGAGGACTTGGCTAAGCGCGTGTTTGCTGTGCCGAAGACGAAACTCGACAAGCGCCTAGCCGAATATGAGCGACAGAAAGCAAACCGAAGAAAGAAAAGAAAGCCATGAATCTAGAATCTTTAGGCGCTCTTGACAAGTCGATAGAGTATCCCGTCTACTAAGAGCCTTTTCGGGTCTGGTCGTCCGGTTGCGCCGATGGTCTTATCTGGTTTTAAATACTGATGGACGCGTGCTACCTCGTTTCCGTCTTCATCGCGGTATGAAACCGATTGGCTATGGGAGCCTGGGAGTTGGCCAGCAGTAGGAGGCGCGATGCGATCTCGGAGAATAACAGCATCTAGCTCGCCTGACTGGACGCGCTCCCAGAATTTGCCCTCATTGAACATTTTGCGCATCTCAGTATCTGAGACGCGCTGAACAGGAGGTTGACTAGCCATGATCAAAGAAAACGAAATTCGCGCGGAATTAGCGAAGCACCTTGCCGGCAATCAGTCTTTAGATAGTTTTGAAGACTGGCTTGTCCAGCAATCATGGAATATGCACCGCGATAGCGACCGGCCTGCTCAGAGCCTAGCATCCAAAATCGAATTGCTATTAGCGGAGTACAGCTCAGGGCATATTGATGAAGATGCTTTGTACCAAGAACTGCGCCCGCTTGCCACTCTCTCGTTCGGGACTCCATCATCGAACGTCGTTATATCTGAATCCAGCGGCCGTTCTACGATGTTCCGAGAACCACTTGTTTTTTCCGAACGAGAAGTGCGGGACGCAGAAACGTACAAGCGATTCAGGGAATGGAATGGTCGTCGTCTAGCTCGTCCAGATTCAGAGTCTGCAATACATCGTTGACTACCTCTGACATGTCAGCGAAGAACTTGGCATGGAGCGAGTCTCCGCCGTCCTCAAGGCGCTTTGCTTCGGCGCTCATCGAAGCGACTTGTTCTTTGATGATACCCCGAGCGTCCTCGACGCTAATAATTCGCCGGTTTATCAACTCAAACAGCAGCACCTCCACTAGCGAAAGTGAGGCGTAAGCAACAGCCTTGTCTTTTGCGGCGTCGCTCATAGAATGAATCATCCCCTAAGGCTTCTCCGCCGTGCAGGGGCGGATTGTTATCACCTCCAGAAACGTGCGGTAGACGATACCAAAAGAATGCTATATTGAGTCAACTATGTTATCACCATAAATATCCCTACTCCTTCCTGAGATTAAGCTTCCTTCTTAACTTGCTCCCAGGGAATTGTCTTTCCTTCGGCGACTTCCTGTATTGACTGCCTCAAAGAAGCGATGAGTTCTTCATCGCCCATAATTTCCAGGGTCTCGATGACGGACTCATAGAGTTCCCAGGGCATGACAGCCAGGACAGGCTTGCCGCGTCGCGTTACGGCGACGGTTGCTAGTTTTTCAGCGAGCTGCTCCGGTAAGCTGGTCAACTCGTCGCGGACTTTTGCCATTGGGATTTCTCGCATACTTCGAATCCTGTAAGGAAGTGTCGTACCTTCGCTATACGCCTCAACGTACCTTTCGAAGAGGCAGCAGTCAAGCCGAGCACTTGCCAACAGTCACTCGTTCAGCAACTGCTTCATCTCACCTTCAAACACTTCTTGGTTAGTTATGCCAACATGCCGGAAACGAATTCTCCCCTGCTTATCAATCAACAGCGTCACCGGCAGTGTTGAATCATCCACTTTGAACGCTGCCGCAGTGCTTTGATCGCCAATGATCTGGGTGTAGTCCATTGGGTGAGCTTTCAAGAACGGCTTCACTTTCGCCGCGCCTTCTTCATCGAGCGATATGGCGATCACTTCGACTCCGCGAGGCTGGTAGTCTTTCTTCAACTGGTTGAACATCGGAATCTCGGAGAGGCACGGCACGCACCACGTCGCCCAGAAATCTACGAGCACTACTTTGCCTCGAAGTGATTCGAGCTTCAGCACGCCCCCATTCAAAAGGTTCATGTCCACCGCCGGCGCGGGTTCAGGCGGTGAGCCAGCCGCAGCATCCGCAACCGGCGCCTTGGAGTCGCCGATGTTCTTCGCCAACGCCGGACCACTTGCGCCAACTGGAGACTCAACCTTTTTCATCCGTCCAAGGAACACTGAGGGCTTTTCGAATCCTTCAAGACGTAGCTCCGGCCGTTCATTGCCCGCGTGGTCGAGAAAGATCACGGTTGGCACGCCTCGAATTCCGAATCGCTCCTTGGCGCGCGCGGCTTCAGAGCCCGCGTCGCTCCGGGTTAGATCGAGCTTCAAGGTAACAAAGCGCTCGGCTTCTCTTTTCACCTCGGCGTTTGTGAAGGTCGCCTGGTCAAGCTCCTTGCACGGGATGCACCAGTCGGCGAATGTGTCGATGATCACGCCGTGGCCCGCTTTCTGGGCATCGATAAGAGCTTGCTCGCTGTACGGCTGCCACGGGATCTCCGATTCGATCTTCTTCGGCAGAGCCATCGCGACCGCAATCGCAGCCGCTCCAATGCCGATCGCCCTCAACACCCACCCGAACTGTTTGGGTTTCGCTCGGCCTGCCTCCCAGAACAGCAGGTACAGAGCAGACCCCGCGAAGAAACTGATGAACACGTAGTTGGTCGCCGCGCCCATCAACGGCATCAGGAAATAGAGCGCCATCCCAATAAGCACCAGGCCGAACACCTTGCGCACGGTCACCATCCACAAGCCCGACCGCGGAAGCGTCTTGAGCGCACCCGAAAAAGTTCCGAGCACCAGATAAGGCAGCCCAAGGCCAAGCGCAAGAACAAAGAAAAGCATGAACCCATAAGCCGCGCTTCCCTTCGTGCCTACATGCACCAGCAATCCCAGAACGAACGGTCCGATGCATGGCGCGGCTACGATGCCCATCGTCAATCCCATCACGAATGCGCCCAACATTCCGCTCGTAGACTGAGTGCTGCTCGTGGCCATCCGGTTTACCGCGTCGGGAAGCTTGAACTCGTAGGCGCCAAACATCGACAGCGACAGCGCGACCATCGTTCCGGCGAGCACGATCAGCACGATTGGATTCTGCAACGCGGCGCCGAACAAGCCGCCCGACTTCGCGGCAACCACGCCAAGCAGAGAATACGTGAGAGCCATCCCCAGCACGTACATCGAAGCCATGAAGAATGTCCTGCTGATCTTTGGCTTTCCTTCCTGGGCAGCGCTTTGATTGACGAAGAACCCGATCGTGATCGGAATGATCGGATAAACGCAGGGCGTCGTGTTCAGCAACAGACCCGCGAAGAACACCCCAAGCAAGACTGACACGATGCCGCCAGTCGCAAGCTTGTCTGCAATCGAGTCCTTCGAGCCGCCTTGATACTCAACCAGGCCGCCCGATGATTCAGCGACGCTTGAGCTGTCCGGTTGCGCTGCCGCCTTTGCGAATATCTCAGCGTTCGCGTCCTTGATCCGCTGATTCGCGGCGACAACCTTGATCGGTATCTCAACCGTCAAGTCCGAAGGCGCGAGGCACTGTGAGTCGTTGCACGCTTGAACCGTAACTAACGCGCGAATGTTGAGCGCGCCTTGCTGAATCGCTTTGTCCGCCCGCGCCTCGGCGGTGATGAACAACGTGCCTTCGTGAACGGCAAGTTCGGTGTCAGGCGCGAACTCAAACTTGCGGTGCTTCGGCGGGGGATACTTTTCCTCTGCGAAGGTAATGCCCGCCGGGGCCCCGAACGCTACGCCGGTCGGGATCAAAAACTCGAGCGAGGGATGATGCGCATTGATGTGGTAGCCTTCGCCGACTTCCAATGCGATCGCGACCTTGAACTTGTCGCCGGGCCGCACGCCATCAACCGACGCATAGCCTCTGGCTTTGACGACGCGATCGCTGCCCTGAGCGAATGCAACGAGCGGCAGAAGCACCCCGACTAGCAAAGCAAGGAACACCTGTACGGGCGTCCCTCCGTGGGCGCCCCTTCGTTGCGGGATGTGTTTTCTCACTAAGCTGGGGCGCCCACGGAGGGAGGCCCATACAGGTTGATCAGTGCTGTTTTTCACTCTCACTTCCTCAAGTCGCGCGCCATCTCTCCGGTCACTTCATTCAGCGACAACAGAGTTCCTCCGTTTGCTGCAACGAACACCTCGGCGTCTGCTCGCTTGCCGAACGGCAGGAAGTCCGCTCCCATCGGTCCCGTAACCGTGCTCTTGTAAACAAACACCGCCTGACGAGCATCCGTCGGTTGCTTCGATTGATAGTCCTTCACCACGATCTTCTCGATGTTAGCCCGGTCTTTGTGCGCGTCGTCAACTTCGTAGCCCTTGGGAGACGTGTAGAACGCCAGCATATCTCCAGGCGATTCAAACATCAGCTTGGTTTGATCCTTGTAATAAATCTCAGCCGCCCAATCGTCAGACGCCTTGACCTTCATATGGCAGACGGGGCAATAGCCGAAGGCCGCATTCGACGCAACCGCGCCCCGACTCGGCCCGCAGGAGGAAAGAAAGAGGCAAGAGGCAAGACTCATGAGCAGCAGCGCAAGCGGGGCCGCTTTTTCTATCTTGATCCTTTTCTCGCTTTTCATTTGTCGTTTTCTATTTTCTATTTTCTATTTGCGATTTGTTATTTGTTATTGCGGAACACGCTAAGCCATCGATGGCAAATAACAAATCGCAAATGGAAAATAGAAAATGGAAAATGCTCCCTTCCTTCTCATTCGATCCATCCTCCTCCGGCTACAACGTCGCCATCATAGAAGACCGCCGCCTGACCGGGGGTGATCGCGGCTTGCGGCTCATCGAACTCGACTCGAACCTGGCCTGCCCCGATTGGAGTTATCGTCGCCGGAGCTTCGATCGCGCGATAGCGTATGCGCACGTTCGCTCTCACCGGTCCATCCGGCGGCGCGATCGCCAGCCAGTTCACACCCGCCGCAGTCAACGACTCTCCGTACAGCTCGCTCCGCCTGCCAACCACGAGTTGATTGAGCGGCACATCTATCTTGACGACATAAAGCGGCTCGCTGGAAGCGATGCCTATTCCGCGGCGCTGGCCAATCGTGAAGCGATGCAGTCCCGCGTGCTCCCCGATCACCTTCCCGTCCGCGGTCTTGATCTCGCCGCCGGCCGCGCTCGGCTCACCCATCTCGTACCGCGCGTAGTTCTCGACGAATCGCGCGTAGTCGCCGTCAGGCACGAAGCATATCTCCTGGCTCTCAGGCTTCCCGGCGGTTTCGAGCCCGACGCCTCGCGCTATCTCACGCACTTCGGGCTTTGTCATATCGCCCAGCGGAAAGACTGCCCGCTCGAGCTGCTTCTGAGTCATCTCAAACAGAAAGTACGACTGGTCCTTCGAAAGATCGCGCCCCTTCTTAAGCATGAATCGCCCGGTCTGCTCGTTGTATTCCACTCGCGCGTAGTGGCCGGTCGCTACTCGCTCCGCGCCAACTTCACGCGCTACGGTAACCAGCCGCGCGAACTTCAGTTTAGTGTTGCACGACACACACGGGATCGGCGTTCGGCCCGCAAGATAATCTTCAACAAAGGGACGAACCACGGCGCGCTCGAATTCTTCCTCGAGGTTGAGCACGTAGAACGGAATGCCCAGGTCGTTAGCCACGCATCGCGCGTCGTAGACGTCGTCAAGCGAGCAGCATCGCGAGGGCTGAGGCTCCTCATCGGGCGCAAGCCTTCGCCGTTGATTCCACAACTGCATCGTGAAGCCGACTACGTCGTTCCCCTCGCGCTTCAGAATTGCGGCTGCGACCGAACTGTCTACGCCGCCGCTCATTGCTACTGCTACAGTCATTGTTTGCCTGATCTTTGCCTCGCGCGCTTACGCGATGCTATCATTTCCGCTCCTGACCGCTCAGTTAAGCGCGCACTGTTGGTTCGAAGCTCAGAATTATACACAACGCCGGGAACTTGCGGAAAGGAACGAAACCGTGACTGCAGATCAAGCCACAATAGAACAAGCGATAGAAAAACACGTCATCGGGCGTGAACCGTACTACCTGCCCGTCGGCAAAGAGGTCGGGTTGTTCGAGGCCGCATACCGCGCGAAGCTCCCGGTTATGCTGAAAGGACCCACCGGCTGCGGCAAGACTCGCTTCATCGAGTACATGGCTTGGCGTTTGAATCGTCCCTTGATCACGGTCGCCTGCCACGAAGACCTATCGGCAACCGATCTCGTCGGGCGTTTCTTATTGGAAGGCGACGAGACCGTCTGGCACGACGGCCCGCTCACCACCGCGGTCAAGCACGGCGCGATCTGCTACCTCGACGAAGTTGTCGAAGCTCGCAAAGACACGATAGTGCTCATCCACCCACTCACTGATGACCGCAGAATCCTGCCGGTCGAAAAGCGCGGCACAGTCCTGCAGGCGCCTGATGAGTTTATGCTGGTCGTCTCCTACAACCCCGGCTATCAAAGCGTGCTCAAAGACCTGAAGCAATCAACCCGGCAACGTTTTGTCGGGCTCGAGTTCGATTATCCGCCCGCTCACCTCGAAGCCGCCGTGCTGGTGCACGAGGGCAAGGTCGACGAACAGACGGCTCGCGATCTGGTGTTGATCGGCGAGAAGGTTCGCAACCTTAAGGGCCACGGCCTCGAGGAAGGCGTATCGACTCGCTTGCTGGTCTACGCCGCGCAGTTGATCAGCAGCGGGATTCATCCTCACCTTGCATGCGAAGTCGCGATAAGCAGCCCGATCACCGACGACAAAGAGCTCCAACGCAGCATCCGCGAAATCGTGACCACCGTGATCTGAGCTGGCATCGACCTCAGCCTTTGTATTGAATCGCCCCAAGACACTGCTGCGCGACATTTCGCCACTCTTGTAATTGCGAGACGAAGTGTGGCACTTTGTAAGTGCGTCCTGCAGCCCCTCGGCGTGCAAGCATGGCATTGTGGAACAGGGAGCCTTGTTGCTGAGCGAGGATGATCAAAGGTCAACAAGCATGGGTGAGAATACGCGGAGCGCCGAATGACCCGGAGTCATTCGACCTGGCGACCTGGAATGGGATGGTCTGGGAGATACCTCGCGTCAACTCGCTTGGCGATACCATTCACATCCAAATAATGGACTACGTCGTTGTCGAGAGCCTGCCAGCTTCGTCAAAGCCCGATGCGCTCTATCGAAAGATTCAGAAGCCGGACGATGAACTGCTCTAGGGAACTGTAACAGCGAATTCGATAGCGGCTTCTCATTAAACACCCAACTTCAGTTGGGTGTCGGGACTCATGGTCGGTCGGAACCGTTTCAAGGGTTTCGCGCTTCGTGGATGTAGCAAAACTGTTGAAACCGCTCGGAAGTCCGCGCTCCACAAGTCACCCCTCTGAAGAGGGGTGTTAATGAGAGAACAAATGGCTAGAGCCACACCAACCAAGCTCAAACTCTCCCGGCGTGAGTTCACACGCGGCGTTGCGATGGCCGCTGCGACCGCCGTTGTTCCTAAATCGGGCCTCGCCGAAGCACGAGCACGCGACTCAGTCGGCGCTCAGGCTGCATCCTCTCAAGCAGCACAGATGACACCCGATGCTGAAGCCCAGTTTCAGGTCATCCTGACCAGATATGGAAAGCGGCTCTCGGATGAGCAGAAGGCTGACGTTCGCCGCCTTGTCGCGCAAGCTCAAAAGGCTAGCGCGACGCTGCGCTCCTTTCCGCTCGAGAATTCGGATGAGCCGGCGATGATCTTTCGTATCTATAGGAGGTGAGGCGTGCTAGGCGAAGACGTTCTTTATCTTTCCGTTCGAGAACTGGGTCAGCGCATCCGGTCACGCAAGCTCTCCCCCGTTGAACTCACCGAAAGCTATCTTGAACGCAGCCAGAAGATCGGCGCGAAGTTGAATGCTTACGCTGTTGTCACTCGCGACCTTGCAATTCGAGAGGCTCGGCAGGCCGAGCGCGAGATTCGAGCCGGCAAGTATCGAGGCCCGCTGCACGGAATTCCGTACGCTGCAAAAGACCTGCTCGCTGTTCGGGGTTATCCGACAACCTGGGGCGCGCGGCCGTTCGCTGATCAGAAGTTCGATTACGACGCGACGGTGATCAAGAAGCTCCGCGCTGCCGGGGCGATCTTAATCGGCAAGGCCGCGATGATAGAGCTGGCCGGTGGGATGGGCTACCGGTTCGCATCGGCTTCCATCACCGGAGCCGCCAAGAACCCGTGGGATCAAACTTGTTGGACGTGCGGCTCGTCGAGCGGCTCAGGCGCGATCGCAAGCGCGGCGCTCGCGGCCTTCGCGATCGGGACCGAAACGTGGGGCTCGATCGTATGCCCTTCAGCGTTCTGCGGCGTATCAGGGCTGCGGCCGACCTATGGCAGGGTGAGCCGCCACGGCGCGATGGCGCTCTCGTACTCGATGGACAAGATAGGCGTGATGGGCCGCACGGCTGACGACTGCGGACTCGTGCTCGCGCAGATTTCGGGTCACGACCCGCAAGATCCGGCTTCGCTGTCCGATGGCGCGTTCAACTACAACGCCGCGCCCGCCGCAAAGCCCTTGCGCATTGGCTGGCTGACTAATGCATGGAAAAAAGTTCCGGCTGACATCGAAAGCGCCGTCAACGCATCCGTGAATGTTCTCAAGAAAAACGGTGCGGTGATAGAAGATGCCAAGCTGCCCGAAGGCCCCTGGGAAGCAGCAGCCGGGACCGTGATCTCAGCGGAAGGCGCGGCTGCGTTTGAATCGCTCATTGAATCAGGCCGGGTCGCGGAATTGAATGACCCGCTGGGCAAAGTTGCGGCTTACGTCAACCAGCAGATCCCGGCGTCGGACTACGTTCGCGCCGTTCGCATTCGAGCCGTTCTGCAAAAGAAGATCGATGAGTTGTTCGAGCGCTTCGATGTTATCGCGGCGGCTTCGCTGCCGGTCACCGCGTCGCCGTTGACCGCAAATCTCGAAACCGATCTGGACTTCTCTGATCCGCTGGGCGGAATAGGAAACTTCTGCGGATTGCCGGCGGTGAGCGTTCCGTGCGGGTTCGATTCCAGGAAGTTGCCGATTGGAATTCAGTTTGTCGGCAGACCGCTCGACGAGCAAAACGTGATCGCCGCAGCGCGATTGTTTCAACAACACACCGCCTGGCATCGCAAGCGCCCGCCGGTTACGTAGTGACTCCACTCGCGATCGATCTAGATA
>JBGQGO010000131.1:0-11681 GCA_041497455.1 Blastocatellia bacterium
CCTGTTATCAATCTTGCGTCGCGGCTGCCTGATTCCCATTAGGCAAAGAGTGTGTCGTGATGTCCAAGTCAACGCTGTTCACCCTGCTCATCCTCGTCGCTGCTCTAATCATTCCCTGTTCCTTTGGCTCGCGCGTTAATGCGATAGAGCTTGTCGAAGTCTCAACCCATTTCATAGACGTGCCCGCGGGCTCGTTCGGTTCGGGGACGGTTAAGCTTGCGGCCACTCTGTACCAGCCGCGCTTTTTCCCGTTTGCACCCGCCGCAGTTTACATTCACGGCTGGGGCGGGCACCGGCTGACGGGGGAAGACAACCTTGCCTATTACATTTCCGCTACGGGTTACACGGTGCTTTCCTACACCGCCCGCGGGTTTGGCGATGGCGAGTCGGGAGGGCGAGTGACGCTAGCGGGGCCGGATGAGCTGAATGATCTTCGCCGGGTCATCGACTGGCTGACCACCGACCCCGAACGCGTGATCGGACCGCGGGTGACCAAAGTAGGAGTGCTCGGCGGTTCATACGGAGGCGGACACTCGTTCCAGATCGCATCGGATCCTCGCGTCTCGGCAGTGATCCCGCTGGTGGGCTGGACTGATCTCGAGCAGGCACTTTATCCGAATGGCGCGATCAAATACCGGCTCGGGCTGGCGGAGTTCTACGCGGGCCTTGACGAGCATGTGGGTCAGGCGCCGTTCTTCAACTACAGTCAGCTTCAATTTGATTTATTTGATTCCGCCGGAGAAGGGCGGCTCCCGAACGGCACGACCAGGCAAGCTCTTCGTGCTCGCTCGATCGCCGCGCGCAACGAGGACGGACAAGAGATACTTGATCCGTCCCGGCAACCCCTTGCGCCGACTTTCATCATTCAGTCGTGGGATGACTATCTCTTTCCCGCCAGCCAGGTGCTGGATGTGTTCTCTCAGATAACCGCGCCCAAGCAGATTTACCTTGGACGGCACGGGCACCCGCCAGGGGGGAACCAATTCGAAGGTGAAGACCTTTACATAGCCACAGAGGTGCTGCGTTGGTTTGATCATTACCTTCGCGGTATCGGGGGTACCGACTCACGAACGGTGACCAGCGCCCCCGCGCCATTTTCAGTTCTACCGTTCACCGCCAAACAGTTTCCATCAGATGATATCGTCACGTCCCCGCTTTTCCTGAAGGCCGGTGGCATCCTGTCTCGTAAGAAGAAAGGTCCGGTTCAACAAGAGACGGCGGGCGGCGTCTTTCGTCCCGAGCGCATTCGAAGCTCACATCTCGGCGCTGAGATCCCAACCCGGAGTGACATGTTCAGCGGCCATGCAGAAGCGCTGGCCAACGCGCCACAGCGCCTCGAATACACGCTTGCGCCGTGGGAAACAGACACCGAGATGATCGGGACGAGCGAGTTTTCTTTGTTCGTGAGCAGCGCCACCTCCACCGATGTCGATGTGATCGTTCGAACCTTCGATGTCTCGCCGGATGGATCGGAAACCGAGGTGACCGTTGGCGCCGCGCGAGTCACTGGTCTCACCGCGGGCGAAGTGCGGCGCGTGACGTTTCGCGATTTCGGAGACGACTGGGTATTTCGAGCGGGTCACTCGCTCAGGCTGAAGGTTTCGAACATTGACTTTCCCGATTTCAGGCCGCCGGGCGCCAATGACAACGTTGCGTCAGAGATCACGATTCATACCGGCAAGAAGTTTCCGTCCAGCATGTGGCTTCCAGTGCGCGCGAGGTGAAAGCCGGAACGCTCGCCTCGCGGAGATGCGAACCTGATTGGTTTGCGTCTTGGCGTCTTGGCGCCCGTTGCGTAAACGAGTTCTAACGCGAAGGCGCAAAGACGCTAGGGCGCAAAGAAGAAGAGTAACGCTCCCCGCTCCAGCCGAGCAGAACAGCGACGCGCTTTACACCGCCCAGCTTTACCCGTAATATCAACCGGCAGACGAGGACAATCCACAAATACACTGCGTAATCATATCTATTCAACGGAGTCGCAAATGAATGAAAGCAAGACCGCCGCGCCCGCCGATGCGCTGATCGCCCTGCTAAGGTCCTCGCTCAGCGCCAGTGGCGAACAGGCCTTCGGACACCTCGTGCTGTACACGTCGTTTGGGGTTGTTCGCGGCCGCATAGGACTGACTTTCGCTCAAGGACTGATCAGCAAGGAGACCGCCGGAGCGGAGGCAGGCGCACGCCACGAGGTGATCGAGATCAACGATGTCACCGTCGAGCATTATTCGAATCATCTCGCGAACGCGACCTTCGACCGATTGTACGTGAGGTTGTCTGACGTGCTGGGCTTCGCGCTGGTGGGAAGTCAGGGGCCCGATAGATAGGTGTCTCTGGGAGCGCAGGCAGCCCTGCCTGCTCTTTCTGGCAACGGCTAATCTCTTTGTCGAGCAACGCCACGCAGGCAGGGACGACTGACTCACATTGACGGACCCGCATAAGGTTGGTAGGTTTCATGCACCGACAACGTTAAGAAAATCGCAGGAGGGAAAGATGACTCGAAAGATCTTATTTGCAGGACTGGTTCTGTTGCTAGCCGGCGTCTGTGCGGCTGCCAGAGACAGCAAGAGCGTGAAGCTTACTGGCTACATCATCGACAACGCGTGCGCTGCTGGGCGGGCGACCGGCGACAACCCCACGGAAAAGGTGAAGAACCATACGGTCAAATGTGCGCAGATGCCCAAATGCGCCGAGAGCGGTTATGCCTTGTATGCCGACGGGAAGCTCTACAAGCTCGACGCGGAAGGAAACAAGAAAGCGGGCGAGCTCTTGAAGAACACCAAGGTTGAAAAAGGCATGCAGGTCGCGATCGAAGGCACTGTCGAAGGCGACACGCTGACAGTCAAGACCATCTCAGAAGTAACAGGTTAGTTCGGCTCAACCGCAAGAGCACAAAGTCACAACAATCCAGTACGTAGCGTACGTAGGAGCATAGACTTTAGTCGGTGTGCGCGCAGACACAGACTGAAGTCTATGCTACCTCACTCTCATCACCACGAGCGTAAGATCGTCGTGCGGAGGCACATCGCCGCACCACTCGCGTACGCTCTCCACTATCCGCTCGCTCAGTTGCTGCGCCGGCACGTGCGCCGAGCAATTGATGAGCTGCTGCAGATTCGCCTCGCCGAACTCCTGGTCGTCCGCGTTGCGCGCTTCGGTCACGCCATCGGTGTAGGCTACTAACAGGTCGCCGCTCTCCATCTGAATCGTCTCTTGTTCGTAGACGCAATTGTTAAACGCCCCGATGATCGGGCCCCCTTTCGTCAGCAGTGTGACGTCGGACAGCCCTCCCTCATCTCGAAGCCCTTCCAACACTCCGCGTGCCCCCGGGGCGAATCCCACGCCCTGAGCCTTCACGCCCTTCCTCGCGCGAACCAGCATCGGCGGATTGTGGCCGGCGTTCACGTAAGTCAGCAGGCCGGTGCGCTCGTCAAATTGAGCGTAAAAAAACGTCGCGTAGCTGCTCGCATCCGTCGACACGTGCAGCAGCCGGTTCATTGATGAGACAAGCTCCGTGAGGTTTCCGTTCACGGTCTGAGCCTGGCTCCTCAGCGACGCTTGCACGGTGCACATCAACAGAGCGGCTGATATTCCCTTGCCCGCTACGTCGGCCACGGCGATTCCTACCTTGCCCTCATCGAGCACGATGAAGTCGTAGTAATCGCCGCCCACGCCGCGCGCCGGATAACAAACGCCCGAGAGCTCCAGCGAAGCCATCTCAGGCGGGCTTTCGGGGAACAATCGCTGTTGCACCGTCGTCGCGATCGCAAGCTCGTGCCTGAGCCGCTCTTCGATGGCGATCTCCTGCACAAGCTCGGCGTTTTGAATCGCGAAAGCCATCTGCAACGCGACGGCCATCAGCAAATGCCTGTCGTCTCGAGAGAAGGGAAGATCACCAAGGCGAGGACCCAGCGACACGATGCCAAGGAGCTGGTCTTTGGTCGCGACCGGAAGCAGCAACGCCGAGCGCGTGCGGCGAAGAGTCGCGTTCTCGCGTTTGCGCAAGTCGTTCATCGCGAGTTCGGTCGAGAGCAGGTCCTGGGTCCTCGGGTGATACCTGTCGAAGTCTACCGGGAGCGGGTTGGCGATTCGGCTCAACCGACCGACCAGGGCTCCATCTGGCGATAGCGTGAGGCTTGGGTCTCGATGCGAAGTGATCACACCATCAGCGTTGAGCCGAGACGAAATCGCGCAGGTGTAATCGCCGGTCTCTTGATCGCGCAAGAAGATAGTGACGTTCTCGACGTGCAAGGCATCTTGAATCTTGGCGACCGCGCGCTCGAGCAACTGCTGAACGGTGGAAACGCGGCGCATTTCCATCCCAAGCTCCGACAGCACTTGCTGCGCGTCGTAAGACTCGCGGAAGAACTTGCGATCGATCATCGGCATCACGCGCTGATTCAGGAAAGTCAGCCCGGCGATCGCAAGTGCGGTTGCGGCCATAGTCACGACTATGTCCGCGCGGTCTCCCAGGCTATCGATCGCAGCCAGCCGCCTGCCCGTCAACAGGAAGCTGAGGACCGCGAACACGACGACGGCTTGAATGATGATGAACCCGCGCGAGACCAGAAGGTAGCGAACGCTACGGCGCAGAATCAGCCTTACCGGAATCACCTGGTGGCGGACGATCGCGTATGCAAATGACAACGGGAAGAGCGGAAACGCGAACAGCGCCGTCACTCCGAGCCATTGCCCCAGTGTCGGGTTGGTCCTTCGTAGATCAAAAAGAATAAAAAGCAGTATCGTCAGAAACATCGGAAAGAAACCGGCGATGCTGCCAGCCACTACAACACGCATCTTGCGCTTCGAAGCCCGTCCGGCCTGACGATAGTTGATCAGCAACGACAGAAGCCCCGCCGTGATGTACCCGATGGCTACCACGCTTGTGATAAGCGCGAACGCCGGATAACTAAACGCCGGAGCCTTTTCCGGCGCGAACGCCGCCACGATGTTGAGCAGCCCCCAGTACGGGAAAATGGTCACTAGCTGCGGCAAGTACGAATAGACTTCAAGCCTCGGAACTCTTCGGGCAAGCGGCGAAGGCTCCGGAAAGATCTGGAAGAAATGAAAGAACACGGGCCACAGAAACAGCGAGGCCAGATGAACGGCAAGCATCACCGCCACCATTGACGGCGACTCGCCCCCGTAAGAGGGATCCAGCGCGTAAAGCGCTCCGCTGAACATCCCGAACATGAGGGCGAGCAGCAGCGCCTGCTTGTCGTCGGGCTTGAGCAGGAAGACAATCAGCCCGGTCAAAAGAAAGATGTTCGGGATCACAAGGCTCGCCGCGCCACTGACGATCCAGAAAAGCAGAGGGATGGCTTGCGATCTCAACGTGATTTCAACAGGAACGCCGCCGCGCCGGATGACAACTGTATATGGCGTGCCGGGATCTACATGGTGAAAGATCTCTACCAGGCCGGAAGCCTGCTTGATCGGCTGATCATTGATCGCGACGACTTCGTCGCCGGCGCGCAGTAACCCCGCAGGCTCGGCGTTTCGGATCCGGTCGACGCGGACCTGATTCCCCACCTGGTGGGCGCCCCATCCCGGGTCGCTTTCCATGCCCAGCGCCGCGAATCCTTTGAAAAAACGCGCTCCGCCATAGACCAATAGCAGGGCAAAGAAGATCGCGCCCAACGTGAATTGTAGTCGCTTCCTCATAGCGGCCATTCCTCGAAGGAGTCAATATAGCATAGCCGAGAGAACCATGGACTGCGCCGCCCGCTGGTGTAGTCTCGCCTCATTTGCGTTGCCGCGCTTGGCCGGGGAATTGAATCAACCACCCACTCTTGTCTCTACGCCAAGAGTTTCTACGAGGATGCAAGAAGTCTTGTTGCGGCCGCGCCAAAGGGGTGTGCGTCAGACTCTTGCGAAGAGGCGAATCCCCCAACCGGGAGGTTGGGGTGCTTTCACTTCAGCCTACAGGAAACGGCGCACCGGCTCCCCGCAATCCCCCAACCGGCAGGTTGGGGATACTTCACTCCAGCCTAACGTGGGCACGCACCCCAGACCCTTGCCGAAAGACCGAGCCGCTTTGTGTAGGCTAGCGTGAAAGATCCCCAACCTCCCGGTTGGGGGATTTACGAAATCGCGCCCGCCGTTCTTGTAGGCTGGACGGAAACATCCCCAACCTCCCGGTTGGGGTTTTCAAGCACTCTCTGCCGCGTGTGGGCATCTCACATCGCGCGAGTGATTCTGTAGGCATTAACATCACGGACCCTCAATTCGCCATTCTGTATTGCGCGAAAGTCTGGTTGCGGCCGCGCTAAGGTTGAGACGGGCGAGTGCAGACTGTAGAATGAGAAATCAATAAGCCGTATCGCGAATTCAAACCGATGTACCGGAGGCCATTTTGATCGAACCAATACAGCAAGCTCTCAAAGAAGCGAACCTGGATGGCTGGTTGTTTTACAGCTTCCGCGATAGCGATCCTATTGCAGCGAACATCCTGGGGATGCCCACTGAAGGTCACATGGCGACGCGCCGGTGGTTCTACTTCATTCCGCAGTCGGGCGAGCCTACCAGGATAGTTCACTCGATCGAGCGTGACGTGCTGGATCATCTGCCGGGCAAGAAGCTGATCTACCTTCCGTGGCAGCAGCTTCACAGCCACTTGAAGAATACGCTCACCGAGTCAAAGGCAGCCCCGCGCATTGCGATGCAGTATTCGCCCAACGCCGCAATCCCTTATCTCTCGAGAGTCGATGCGGGAACGGTCGAATTGATCCGCTCGTTCGGTGTTGAGATCGTTTCGTCAGCCGATCTCGTTCAACGCTTTGAATCCGCGTGGGGCGATGAGCAGCTCGCGATGCACGATGAAGCGGCGCGCGGTCTCTATGAGAGCGTCAGCAGCGCGTTCGCTGAGATCCGCCGTCGGATCAAAGCCGGAACGCCGACCACCGAGTATGACATTCAGCAGTACATCTTGAGCTGCTTCGCCGATCGCGGAATGTTCAGCAAGGACCCGCCGATCGTCGCGGTCAACGCCAACAGCGCGATGCCTCACTACGGGCCGACCGCCGAGCATCACTCGCCGATCAACAAAGGCGACTTCGTGTTGATAGACCTGTGGGCCAAACTGGATCGGCCGAATTCGGTGTACGCGGACATCACGTGGACTTCGTTCGTGGGCGACAAAGTGCCCGGCGAAGTGACTACGGTCTTCAACGTGGTGCGAGACGCGCGGGACGCCGCGACTGATTACGTGAAAGACGCGTTCGCGAAGGGCAGCACGATCTACGGCTGGCAAGTGGATGATGTTTGCCGGGAGGTGATTGTGAAGGCTGGCTACGGCGAGTACTTCATTCATCGGACGGGGCACAACATTCACACCGAAGTTCACGGCAACGGGGCCAACATCGACAACCTGGAAACCAAGGACTCGCGAGTGCTGATTCCGCGAACGTGCTTCTCGATAGAGCCGGGGATTTATCTCGAAGGCAAGTTCGGCGTGCGCAGCGAGATCGACGTGTACGTGGGCGAACGCGAGGCGCGCGTCACTGGAGGGGAGCCTCAGAAGGAAGTGGTCGCGATCCTGGCGTGAGCCTGATGATCGGCCGAAGACCACTTGCCAGGAGACCGTGTGAGAACTCCGAGGATGCCACCAGCTTGCCTGGTGGAGGTTCACGCTCGCTGCTACACAAGGGCGAGTTGTGGGGCCAATGATGCCACGGGCTTGCCCCGTGGAGGTTCACGCTTGCTGCTAACTGTCGAATAGCCGTGCCGCCAAACTAGCAGCCAGCGTGAATCTCCACGGGGCAAGCCTGTGGCATCTCGCGAGTCCCTGCGATTCGTTCTAGCAGCCATCGTGAACCTCCAACGGGACAAGCCCGTGGCATCCTCGGAGTTTTCTCACTGTCTCCAGGCAGGTAGTCTTCTTAAGATTTGAAAGCCGGTTTACCGGCCTCAAGGCGTGCCACACTTCCCGCGACGAATACATCAGGACGCCTTTAGAATCGCCCGTTCCACTTCACCCGGCACTTTGATCAAAACAAAACGGTCAGCACAGTACAAATAGTCTTCGCCACTCTCATCCACGATTCGCAGATCGCCATCCTCGGCAGCGTCTTCGTCTGGCAGCACGCGATAGATTTTGCATAATTCTAGTGAAGCGGGATAATCCGCGTTGTCGATACAGACAGCGAACTTGGCGATCTTCATGCGACTTGTCTTACTTCGGCGGGTAGCTTGTTCAGAATCAACTCCCGAATATCCAGCTTCGTACTTGCTTCATCAATGTCTATGCCGGCGAGATTGCCATCTTCGTCATAGTCCAAAACAACTCCATGCGACACTTCGCGGCTATCCGCGCTCGGTTTCGAAGATAAGTCAATGTAAAGCGAATCAGTGTCCGGGTAATAGCTTATTCTCATCTCTTGAATCATCTCACCCGCAGCAAGCGGGAATTGTCGTGAGATCCGCTCACGCTATCTCATCGAACCTAATGCCAGTCCGCCCGTCCAACACGCAACGTCGAACGATGCTTGGCCGGGGCCAATTTGGCTCCGGGTGCACCGCGATGTAGGGCGCACTTGCATTGCCGAGCTTGAAATTAATATGGCCGATCGGATGATCGAGCGCAGAGTCACCGAGGCGCACAATTTCGTCTAGAGTTTGAGAATAGAGGTGGCCATCGGCAAAAGAGTGGTCCGACGCCTCCCCGGCTTGCCGAACGAAAATCGATCGAATCTCACCCTGATCGAATGCAAAACGTTCCCTCTTGAAGTTGGCGAAAAACTGCTTCGCGTGCTCCATCGTGAAGGAATTCTGGCGCCGATTCTGAATATCAGGGTGGATGAGGATATCCCTTGACTTCCAAAAGTCGCCGAACGTGTACATCTTGATCCTTCCGAGTTGAGCGAGATAAGGCTCTGCACCAGGCTGCTTCCAGAGCTTCCCCTCAGCTTCCCCTAGCGCTTCTTCCAGCAAGACATCCTCTTCGGCTGGTTCGATGACCCCTCCGTCAGCGGTATACATCAAGAACCCCGGTATCGCGCCGCTGTACTCGCGTGCAAATCCGGCCTCCTCAAGATGCTGGATAGCTCTGAGGTCGCCGATGTCTCCGAGCGCTCTGGCGGCTGCTGTGATCACACGCTTGGAGCCGGGCCCGCTGCTGTAGAGAAGCTCAACAAGGGCCTGAACTGCCTCAAGAACGCGTTCTGTGCTAGCCTGCTCGGCAGCCCTGCAACAGACATCCAGATCGATATCGCGAAGGGCTTTGAGCAGATCAGCGGCCGAAAACCTTTGCATTTTGTTACAACCACCCTTTCCCGTGACAGACTCCACACTTCACCACACCAGAGCCGTGACAGTTATTGCACTGCACAGTTTTTGTTGTCATCCAGCCTTCGCTCAATCGTCCTTTGCCATCGCACGTCGGACATCTTCGCGAGCCTTTCCCACTGCAACTACTACATTTCGGCATTGCTGTTTTCTCCTCTACAAGGTTTAGTGAACGGGCAGAGGGGTCGCATCATTGGAGCAGAACTTATCCCCTTCCTGTGCGGCTTGACCGCAAGTTGGACAGACTCTTGCCCGAGAGAGTTGAGCGATCCCCGAGTAATTGCCAAGCAGCACCTGGTTGTACTGTGGACTCGATACCCATTCATCCAACGCCCTCGCCCGCTCCACCGCGAAAGGATGAGAGGTTCCCATATTAGCTATAAAACGATAGAACCGATCAGACATCTTATCGTCGAGCCCTTCCTTATAGGCGCGAGCTTGATTGAGAAACTGTTCAGCGTCTAACCACTCGACGTGACGTTCTGTTCCTCCCGCTAATTTCATCAGCATGGTGATACACGGTTGGGCATCTTGCATGACAAGCAGGGCAGCTCTGTCAGCGCTGAGCTCAGAGCGACGGTTCCACGCGGATAAACCGGCTTCAATGCTGGCGCCGACTAGTCCGCCAACACCAAGCGTGGCCTTACCGGCAATTTCGAGAAGAGGCTTAATGCCGCGAGCCATTGTTTTGTACAGAACGTGGCCGCATTTAATATGCCCAAGCTCGTGGGCAATTACGGCCATCACTTCGTCATCTTCCATTAACTCCAGCAGTCCAGTTTCCAATACGATGAAGGGGTGATTGTGGCCCGAGGTATAGGCGTTAACGCCTGCCTGCATCACGTAGAGTTCAGGCTCTGGCACGTCAAGAATCTCACAGCATGAAAGCAACATGCCATAGTGCTTCGCGTACTGCTTTGGTCCTACGCGAATGGCGCCACCAACGTGATGCACGTACGCGATACGTTCAACGCCGTACTCCACGAATTTGGAAGTTAGCCAATCAAATCCTTTGATCTTCTTGAGATTCTCGGTGGCCCTCAAATCAAGTGGATGCTGAAACGCCATCGGCGGAAGACCTTTCAGCGAAACTCGGTTCGGTTTCACAACCATTTCAGCACTCGACATGGAAATACCTCCTGAAGTAAGGGAGTCAATCGTTTCGCCTGAAGTCTATCGCGGAAAACGCCGTCGCTCGTTAGCTTTTCTTGAGCTTGGCGTAAACCCGAGTTATGACGGTGATCGCTAAGGCCAGCGGGATTATACACGACAATAATGGAATTGCAACGAAGAGAGTCGAAACATTACGACACGGAAGTTCGCGGGGTGGCAAGTGCCTTAACCTGTGACGTGCGGAATGTCTGTGCAGCACTCTGGCGTGGATCGGCGATTCGACACTCAAGCATCTGTCGTGGGGTGACGTTGCTCAACCCTGCTGTTGGCGACTTCGCCGATACTCTTCAATCGCCTTCTTCTTTTCTCGGCCTACTTCTTCCAGTTCTTCAAGCCACTTCTTCCGAAAGGGCATCAGCGCGTCGCGAACAGCCTCAGCGACCGCCAGGTTGCGGAACCATTTCTTGTCCGCAGGCACGATAAACCACGGGCGGCGCTTCGAAGAGCACTCGTTGAGCGCGTCCTCGTAAGCCGCAGTGTAATCGTCCCAATACTCGCGTTCCTTCCAATCGCCAACCGAGAGCTTCCATGATTTCGTCGGATCTTTCTCGCGTTCCAGCAGCCGCTCCTTCTGCTCTTGTTTGCTGATGTGCAGATAGAACTTGAGAATGATCGTGCTCGAATCCGCGAGAGATCGCTCGAAAGCGTTGATGCGCTCGTAACGCGAGCGCCAGACCTCCTTCGGCACAAGCTTATGAACTCGCACGACCAGCACGTCTTCGTAGTGCGACCGGTTGAAGATCTTGATGTCTCCGGCGCGAGGCGTTTGCGCGTGTATGCGCCACAGGAAATCGTGAGCGAGTTCTTCTTCGGCGGGGACTTTGAAAGAAGTGACCGAGCAACTCTGCGAGTTCAGCGGACCCGCGACGTGCCGGATCGTACCGTCTTTGCCGCTGGTGTCGCGTCCTTGCAAGATGATCAGCACGCTCTGCCGCCGCGCCGCGTAGAGAAGCTCCTGCAATACGACCAGCTCTTCGATTAGCTCGGCAGCCTTCTTCTCAGCCTGCTCGCGCTTCAGTCCCGCGTCTTCAGCCGGATCAAAATCCTCGAGCTTGATACGCCGGTCTCCTTCAAGTCGATGTGCATAGCCCATCGTGTCCTCCTCAGAGAGAGTTCGTAGTTCGGCCTTGAGGCGGAAGTTGGTATGTTATCCTCACGTACAAAGCGCTACCAAATTCCGCCGGAAGGCCGGACGACGAACAGAACGGATACTATTCGTTGGCGCCCCG
>JBGQGO010000132.1:0-11662 GCA_041497455.1 Blastocatellia bacterium
ACTACCAGATCGCCCTCCAGCGTGCGCGTCGCAGGATCAATCACCCCGTCAGCAAGAAGATTCGTTCGATAGCGATAGTCCGGGCCGAGCTTCGCGAGCGCTACGAGCGACGTGGCGAGCTTCATGACAGAGGCTGGGTTGAATGTTACGTCTGCATTGTGCTGGGCGAGTAGTTGCTCATGTTCGAGGGATTCTATCAGCACACCCTGGTCATCAAGACTCTGACCTCGGGCTCGAATGATACTGACGTAATCCGAAAGCGCTTGCAGCGGCTCTCGCTGCCGCGCGCTCGCGCTTCTAGAGGTGGTATCTGCCGCGGTTCCCCGCTCTCGAACTTGTATGGGAACCATCAAAATGAACAGAGGAAGGATGATGAGTCTTTTCACTGGACAGGACACCCTCTTGTACGATCGTGGAGTTATTTCCTGCGCCCACGTGACTCGATTATACAGAAGCCCCGGGAATAATCCACCAGCGGGTAGTGGGGTGATAGCACCCCACTACCCACCAGCGAGTTCCCTTGATCTTGAATGACTATGACAACACGACGCTGCTAGTGACTCGTACCTGGCACTCAGCTACGATCAAATCGCTAAGAGATCCGTGCAAATCCGTCGAATCAGTGTCATCCGTGGTCTATGCTTTCGGACGGATCGCTTTGCTAGGGTCGCATAGGCCACGGATGACACTGATCCGACGGATCTGCGCGGATAAGAGATCTTCACTGGCGACGTGTCTGCTACACGCCATTAGTACTGTGCCAGCTCAAGGGCCTTCCTGACCACGTCTTCAACCTGCGGCAGAACTTCGCGCTCGAGCACCTTCGAGAAAGGCACCGGTGTGTACTCGGATCCGACGCGCAGCACGGGGCCATCGAGAGAATCAAAACACTTCTCGGTTATCTGCGCAGCGATCTCGCCGCCAAAGCCGGCGAACACTTTGTCCTCGTGCACCACAAGCGCTTTCGCCGTCTTGCGCACCGAGTTGATCACCGTGTCCACGTCCAGGGGGACCAGCGACCGCAGATCAATGACTTCGGCTTCTATGTCGTGTACGTCCTTCAAGTGCGTCGCGGCCCGCAAACACCAGTGCACCGTAGTACCATAACTGACAATCGTCAGGTCGCTGCCTTCGCGCCGCACTCGCGCCTTCCCGAAGGGGATCTCGTAGTTCTCGCCTGGGTTCGAAGCCTTGGCGAAGACCTGGTTGTAAAGATACTTGGGCTCGAGGAAAAAGGTCATGCCCCGGCTTCGCATCGCGTGGCGCAACAAACCTACCGCGTCATCGGCAAACGCCGGGATCACCACTCGCAGACCCGGCAGCGTCGCTAACACCGCTTCGAGGTTCTGAGAATGATAGAGCCCGCCGGTTATGTATCCGCCCGACGCCAGACGCGCAACGATGTTGGGCACGAACTGGCCGTTTGAACGATAGTAATCGTGCGATGTGTCCACGATCTGCTCCATCGCGGGCCAGAGATAATCAGCAAACTGTGCCGCTTCGATCACGACCCAAATGTCATCCCGAAAACGTGAGAAGCCGTTCGCTGTTCCGACGATATAATCCTCTGCGATTGGCGCGTTGAAGACGCGGCTGGGACCAAACTCCTGCTGCATGCCTTTGGTGACGTTAAAGACGCCACCCTTTTCTTTCGACGCGACATCCTGCCCCCAAAGGAAGGTGTTTGGATTGATGCGAAACTCTTGCTTCAGCGTCTGGTTGATAGCTTCGCGCAAGGTGATTGGCGCGCCGCTCTCGGCGGGAATCATTGCTTCGGGCGCGACCTCCGACTCCTCGGGAAGAACGAACAAAGTTGCTGTTTTCGGATCGGGGTCGGGAGCGGCCTCGGCTTTTTCAGCAGCCTCAGCGACTTGCGCTTTGTTCTCTTCCTCGATCGCGAGCAGCGTCAACTCTTCCACGTCTTCAACGTTGAGCAGGTGCAACCGGAGCCGCTCGTAGGGATCGTAGGTGCGCATTTCGGCGAGTTCCTCTTCGCTTCGGTATAACTCGTGGCGATCGGAATTCGAGTGAGCGTTGATGCGTTCGCAGAATGCGTGCACGAGCACGGGTCCGTCGCCGCTGTGAACCGTATCGGTGGCGCGGCGGATCGCCTTCACCGAGTCGAATGGATTAGTGCCATCGCAATTGATGATCGTCAGATTGCGAAGCCCGCGAAAGTTTTCAGACACAATAGGATTGGCGGTCTGCTCGGAGACCGGCACCGATATCCCGTAGCCGTTGTTCTGCACCACGAAAATCACCGGCAGCCGCTCGCGGCTGGCGCCGTTCAGCGCTTCGAAGACATAACCTTCTGAGCAAGACGATTCGCCCTGGCTGGAAAACACGATCGAGTCGGCGTCGTAGTACTTGACCGCGCGTCCAAGCCCCGCCGCATGCTGTGCGTGATTGCCGGTGGCCGACGAAACGTTCCAGATGCCGATCGAGATCTTCGCAAAGTGATTGCTCATGTGCCGGCCGCCGGAAGCAACATCGGCAGCCTTTGACAAGCCGTTCAAAATGACCTCGTAGGGACTGATTCCAGCCGCGAGGCACATGAGCATATCGCGGTAATAAGGGAACAAGTAATCTTTGTTAGGACGGAATGCGGCGCCGACGGCGATCTGAATCCCATCGTGTCCCGCGTGCGAAGCGTGATACGACCAGCCCTTCGCCTGCCTCAGATAGTTTCTCGCTTTGTCGTCAAGCAACCGGCCGAGATGAATCAGCCTGTACCACTCGAGTTGTTTCTCGATCTCGACTGTACCTGGCGCGTCCGCCAGTGGTCTGTAATCAATCCCTCCCACTTGTTCTTCGCTCATTCTTTCGGTTCCTCTCCCTCTCGACTTTCACTCGGAGCTGGCTCAATCCCCGCCCGCCGATGCGAAACCCTGCGCGCAATTGTTCGCACACGGCGAAAGTTAGCCAGGACGCCCATTGTCAGGGTTTTTGGTGTGACCGCAACTTTTCAACATAGCAAGAAAAGAATTGCGGAACAACCGGCGCTAAGGTGGAGGTGTCTTGTCGCAGGTGGGATTCCTTGACAGGGCGAAAGTTGATCTCGTACCATTTCAACGCAGTTAGATATGGGGCTGTAGCTCAGTTGGCAGAGCGCGTGGCTCGCATTCACGAGGCCAGGGGTTCGAATCCCCTCAGCTCCACCAAATCAAGCAACAACAGAGTCACCGAGTTGGTGGCTCTTTTTGCTATCGGAAGATTGAGGAAGGCGCGGAGTCAGAAGGTTTGTCAGCGAAGGGGGCGACTCTTGCGGGCAGACCTCAGGTCAGCAATCGGACTCATCGGCGTCGCGAGAGCTTTCGTCCGCGAGGCCAATCATCACCCACAGATGACGAAAGTCCTCGATGTCTTGCGCAAGCGCATCCACCGCGAGCCCAGCGAGCCCTCCCCAAACGCTCAGGTCAATCGGACGCTGCCGCCTTCGCCACACCAAGGTAACCAAAGCGGAAAAGACGACGAGCGCCGGAATCCCCAGCGTCGCAGCGATGTTCAGAGTAATGGCGACCGCGGACGCTACAGCGGCGAGGTTTCTGCTGCGAGGGGTTACAGCATTGACGAGCGACGTTGCCGCGATTACTCGCGCGATTTTGCGAGAAACGCCCGGTCACGATGCAAGGTCGGATGTAATGAAGGCGAGTGTGCACAGCTCGGCCATTCCGAGGAGCTTCGGCGCGCCAGCTCTAGGATCAGGAGATGCGAACAGGAGGGAAAGAGCCGCGCATAAGAAATAGAGCGCGAGTGCTGCGTGAGTCGGACGCCAGCGGGGCCGCTTGCCGAGTTGCCATCGCTCGATGGCCCGCGCGACTGCAGTCGCAGCGAAGAGTGCGTCGCTCCACTGCACGTGTTCGTGAAGCCAGGGGAATGGAGGAAACCACGTCCAGGGTAGAAGCGTGAGCGTTAAGAGATAAAGGGAAACAACCAGACCGGAAAGATTGCGGGGTTTGTTAATGGCGGGTTCAGATGAGCGCAAAGATGACATGAACATTTACTACATATGGAGCGGGCCGAATGCCGGCTGGCTGCGGCACGCGCGCGACCTGATCAAATGGGAGATTGGGAACTTCTTTGCGGCCGAGGTCCGGGTGCGACCGGAACCGCGGCCCGACGGTTGGCCTTGCAATGCTCCGCTAAATAGGCCGGGTGATGCTGCTCAAGAGAAACGAACAAGTCAATCTTCGTTCGTGATTTCGTACCTCATGCTCAGTTGAGCGGAGGCGCCAAGCATAGCCGAGACGCTGCAGTACTTCGTCTCGGACAATTCGATCGCGTGCTGAACGGCTTTCTGATCGATAGCGTGGCCACGCACGCGGTGGACGACTTCGATTCGGGTGTAGATGCGGGGATGCTCCGCTCGCCGCTCGGCGCGCACTTCAATGTTATAGCCGGTGACTCGCTGTCTTTTCTTTTCGAGAATCGAAACGACATCCGCCCCAGTGCATCCTCCGAGTGCCACGAGTAGCAGTTCCATCGGCGAGGGCGCAGTGAGTTTCTCGTGCCCGAAGCTGGTGACCATCGCGTGACCGCTTTGCGAATCGGCGACGAAAGCCTCTCCTCCTGCATACCGCAGCCGGGCTATCTTTGTTTCCGCGTTTGATTGATCGCTCATCCGTCTCCCCTTGATCACTTCTTGAAACCAGGTGTCGCGATTTTAGATGATAGCATCTCTAATAGACGCCAGACAGCAGAGACTCGCCTGCATCGAGCTCGCGCTAATTCCCTTGCTTCCTCTGTGCCTGAAAAATACAATGTGCCGGCCATTCCGAGAGTCAGTGAGTGGACTCGTGCGATCGGCGCGGCCGTTGGGTATATCACCATCGGCTCTTATGTTGTATGAGCGAATACAGGAGGGAATGATTAAGAAAAGGTCTGCGGTTTGCCGGCGGCTTTGCTCACGGCGCTGGTGGTTGCCGCGAGTTTCGGAGGGCAGTCACCCAAGGGTGCCACAAGCCAGGATGCGCCGGAATACGGACCGGCTAAAGGAACCCAAGTCATCACACGCACGACGCGAAAATCGCAGACACCGAGGAGTTCCTCAGACCTCTGAGAGAGGCAAACGCCGTATGGTTCGACGGCGGCCGCCAATGGAACATAGTTGATTCCTGCGCGAATACCGGACGTATCAGGAATTTCCACAAAGGGCTGGAACGCGGGGGAGTGATCGGAGGCAGTTCTGCGGGCGCTACGATTCAAG
This sequence comes from Blastocatellia bacterium, assembly GCA_041497455.1. GTDB lineage: Bacteria > Acidobacteriota > Blastocatellia > UBA7656 > UBA7656 > Onstottus_A. The sequence continues at coordinate 5,207 of JBGQGO010000132.1, forward strand.
GCGCCTACACAGGGGAGGCCCCAACCCCCAGACAGATCTGACGAGCCGCAACCGAAGAAAAGCCGCGGCCTGGATTAAGTCACCCGATTGCTTACATCAACCGATCGGTGTCTTTAGGACTGATTGTCGCGGAGCCCTTACTTACGGCAAGTGATTGATCTGCGGCGACGCACGACCGACACAAAAGGGAGGGTCGCTCCGACCCAATGGTTGAGTGGGAGGCCCGAACGGGCAGGTCCGGCGCGTCCGAATTCCAGAGCTACATTTCGGCTGGAGGCTCTGCCAGCCCATGTCTGTAGGCGTATATCATCAACTCGAAGCGATCAGATACGAGGAGCTTGCTGAATACCGATGTCAGATGGTGTCGGACAGTTACGTCGCTGATGAACAAGCGCTCGGCTATCTGCTTGTTCCTTAGTCCCAACGCGACAAGCGTAATGACCTCGCGCTCTCTCTTCGTGAGCGCGGCGATGTTTTCCGCATCGGGCGATCCCGGCTTTGTATGATTTCCGCGTGACATTTCTGTAAGCACGCTCGCTATTGTGAACCTATCTAGCCACGCTTCTCCGGCGTGTACTTTTTGGATTGCCGCTATCAGAACGTCAGGGGCTTTGTCCTTGAACACTATTCCGGTGGCCCCGAGTCGAACGGCTCGTTGACCTAGTTCGTGATCTTGTCCTTCCATAAGGACTAGGACTCGAGAAGCCTTGGTTGCTTCAAACAGCGAAGGCAGACACTCCAGATGTGCTCCGTCGCGGTTCAGATCCACAAGGATTATGTCGGGCTGTTCGTGCGAGGCCATACGAACAGCTTCTGACGAACTGGCTGTCTCGCCTATTACGGTCATGTCGGGTCCGCTCTCTAGCAGGAGGCGCAGACCCGCACGACCAATCGCGTGAGGTCCCAGTAACAGGAGTCTAATCGGCCGACTGATTGGTGGGGGCATCAGTCTTAACTTCTCCACTTCCCTTGAGTGTAAGCTGCTGGTGCTTCGGGGCTCCCGTCATATCCGGACGGGGCGTCGGAATAAGCCTGCTGAGCCACCGGTGAAAATCGAACTCTCAAAGGCATCCCTGCCGATCGAAACAAACCCTTATAATTCAGATGATGAAGCGGTGGTCAGAACGATGAGGTTCCCGTATGATTGCGACCGTCGTCATCCTTAAACGGTTGCCATTCTATGCACTTTCGCGTTCGAAGTCAAATAGAATTGACGCGCTTGTTTCGGGCTGCAGGCGCGTTTTGTTTCAACTGTTCGCAGATGGACATGCGAATCTCTAACACGAAGCTTCGAACTTGTAAGAAGTAGGATTTCCTGCTGGCAGGAGTACCTCTCCGTTGGCGCGGTGTTAGCAATCTGCCCTGACTTTGATGTTTTCTTCTCTGCGGTCCTGGGCCTCGGCAACTCTTGGCACGGGAGCTTCTCGCACTCAATCACATTTGCGACTCTTGTCGGCCTACTGGTTCCTTGGCTCATGGGGATCTCTCCCCTTAGGAGCAATCTCAGATTCGTAGCCGCCATAGCCTCCCACGGGTTCCTGGACGCGCTTACGGGCAAAGAACTTCATGCCGGCGAGGAGATTCAGACCTGGCCTGCTCGATTACTTTCAACTTGGCCAACTGAACGAGCAAAGTGCCCTTCAAACTGCCAAGGCACAGTTGAGCGTCAGTCTATTCGAGGCCGCTGTGTTCGTGCCGCTTTTCATAATTGCGATCCGTCTCCGCGGATATAGAAGGTAGGCTGAGACAAAGCCATCGGCCGCACGAGCTTGGGCGGGCCGGCAACCGAACCGAAACCCAGGCCGCAGAGCGCGGTGGATTGCCAACAAGTCTTCAAAGTCATCTCGCAGCCGGATGTCATCCTGGCACACATGTGTAGTCGCAAACAAACACATGACGGCCATATGACGGCGCGGCCAATTGGTCTCTTTGTGCTATCAGAAAATGGTCGCTTATTCCGATGTGCCAGAGGTTGTGGCTTTGCTATTCTCGTTAAGTTCGTAGAGTCGGTCGTGGATCAAGGCCACCCACTAGGCGTTGCGGAGTGCAAAGACCGCTTGTTGTCTAAGAGGTTGGTGGTAAGTCTCTGAAACCCATGAGAGGTTTGGAAGGAGTTCGCTATTGAAAGAGCCCCAGTTCAATTACGAGAGCAGGACATTCGCGGATACTCAGCCGGTACAAGGCTGACATCTGACCTGGCGCGGCGAAAAGAAAGAATAGGACGAGTTGACTGATTGCCCCCTGTAGCCGCGGGCACACTTCTCCCTCGTATTGCAAGACCGCAAACGTATCCCGGTCGTGCTGCCATGAATCCCACTCTTGGGTTCATGTCTCAAAGGCCCTTTTAGGGCGCATCAGTCAAAGAAGGGTTGGTGCGATGACCGCCAGCCCGAGCTTGATCTCCTAGCTGCGGCGCACCATACTTGACCTACTCGGTTCAATACAGGTGACTCGAGAAGAGCGAGTCACCCTCGACAGTCATACCGCCGCCAAATGCGGCTTCCCTTCGGGGCTCAACTAATCGAGGGCGGAGCTTCGCAAAACTTAAATCTTCTTGGACCCTCACTAGCTGTTTGGGCAAGATGATGAGTCTGGAATAGGCTTTCGCTCAGCAGATCGTGATACTCAGATATTCGGCACACTCTATTAATTACCGTTGAGGCTCTGCGATCCACTAATTACCGTTGAGGCTCTGCGATCCACAGATTCAATGAGAACCATGACGATAAGCTCGATGCGAGGCGTTACCAATAAAGGAAGAGCACCAACACTATCGTTCTTTTTGATCGCTTTGCTGTGTCAAGTTGTTAATGCTGGCGGCCAGACCGCGGCCATCGGTCAATCTCCAGTAGTTACAGTAACTCTAGATCAGGACCAGATAGCGTCGGTGAAGACGGCGCGAGGAATAACCACCAGGTTGGTGTTCGCCGAGCGTGTGCAAGAGATAATTTGCGGCGATCTGTACGACCCAGCAACTGGCGTAGGCACTTTCGTAATCCAGCGCGTCGGCAATGACGTATTCTTGAAACCCATAGTGTCGGAGGGCGTCAGTAATCTGTTTGTTAAGGCTGGTGAGAACTCCGAGGTAACCTACAGCTTCGATCTCTTGATTGGTTCAGCCCAGCAGGCATTTCGGATTGTCCGCGTTGTGCCTAAGTCGAGCACACCAGAAACCAAACAGGCCAAAGCCACCTCGAGGCTGTTTTTGAGGCCGCCAGCTATTCGGGTTGTCGATGTTGTATTTCAGGGTCCCCATGAGACTCCGGCTGGTTTATCGGAGACGGTTAAGCTGGTACAGCAACTTCTTCCTCCTCCTCCTCCTCCTCCCATCCCCGCCTCAAGTGCCAGCGCTGTGACGACTATCAAATCGGCGCGAGAGGTTGCTACGTCGCAACGTACAAAACTGCGTAACGCGGTCCGCACTCTGAAACCCGAGTATCCCGACTTAGCCAGACGTGTGGGCGCGGATGGCGAGGTCGCGGTCCAAGTACTCATAGACGAGAAGGGCAACGTCGCCAGTGCAAAAGCTCTCTCCGGCAACCCGCTTCTTAGATCCGCTGCGGTCGCAGCGGCGCGCTTGTGGAAATTCGAGCCAGTTGGACGAGGTAATAGGTCTAAGGACAGCGAAACAATCACATTCAATTTCATACTCGCCCCGTCTGACGCGCGCGGCCAGAAGAATGAGGATCGCCAATGATGATGCCGGCCAACGTCCATTGGAGCTCTGATAATAGAGGCTCTGAATTGATCTAAGCTCGAACCATTCTGAATATCGCGATCGTTGAAGGCTTGGTGATATGAAACGCGCTCTCGTCCCACTGTCAGTATTCGCGATCGTCGCGTTCCTCGTTTACAGCGAGTATTGGAAATCGAACGGCAAGCTGGACTCGAATCCATCAGTCAGGGAATCCACCGCGCCGGCGACTTCGTCGCAGACAGAAGAATCTGGTCTGCAGGTGGCTACCACCGGACAGAACCGCTCTGATCTGTTGAGCGCTTCGGCCTGGGGCCACACTTCGAACCTGCTTAGTCTCGTTAACGCGGGGGCTAACATCGACGCAAGAGCAGACAATGGTGATACGCCTTTGCTATTGGCTGCAGCCTACGGCCATACTGAGACAGTCGAGGCGCTGCTCGCACTCGGTGCAGATGTGAATGCGAAGAACCACGTGGGAAACACCGCCCTTATGGAGGCTGTAGGATCGGGCAAACCCGAAATAGTGAAAGCATTGATTGCGAAGAAGGCTGATGTGGGGGCCAGGAATATCGCCGGCTCATCGGCCATTGATTTAGCTCGGGGCGCCGGACGAGCGGATATAGTGCGACTGCTTACAAAGCGTGCCAAAACTTCGAGTCCAAACTATTTCGACTCCCGCGTTCCAATCGAAAAGATGGCGGGCTTGAATCAGGCGGCATCGGAAGGCAATCTTCAGAAGATCCGGGAGCTACTGGCCGCTGGCGCGGACGTGAATTCGAGAGGTGCAAACGGACGGACAGCCCTAATGACGGCGGCTCAATCTGGCAACGCCCAAGCAGTCGATCTCCTGCTGGCCAATAGGGCGAATCCTAATATAACGGATTACAAAGAGGGCCGCACCGCTTTGATTATTGCGGCAGAAGCCGGCCATACCGAGGTGGCGCGTTCACTGCTTAACGCAGGCGCTGATCCGAATGCGAAAGACCGGCAGGGAGAAACAGCGATGTCAACCGCTCAGCGACTCAACCGCGTCCAGATCGGTCGGCTTCTCAAGCAGGCCGGAGCCAAAACACCTTCGTATGACCAGATACTGCGCGTACCATAAGGTAGTGCTACTCGCCCGAGACTGCAGTTGTTGACGGATTTCCTCGTCGTGTTCGGGGCGGCAATGTCTATTTTAGCGTTTTGGCGCATGGGCGCAGAAGGAAGATACGAGGAAAGGCTACGCGGCACCTTGCTTAACCGGAAAAACTTCGCTAGATACATGGTGTTACTGGCGGCGTAGCCGCTCTCGCTTGCAGTCGCGAAAGGTGTGCGTCGAATGGCGCGACTCTCCTACCTTTCGGGAGCTGTGGTAAGGGGGACGGCTTAATCGCGTCATTGTCGCGTGGGAGTGAAAGATAATGATTAAACAACGCACCCTTACAAACGGCAATGCCGTAACCTTTATGGTTCTGGTGCTCGTGGTGATCCAACTCACGGCCTCCGGGGTTCACGGAGCCATGAGACGAGGGCAGGAGCAGCTTCCATCTGCTCAGGCATCTCCCCCGAACTCACAGCCGGTAGCGCCTATGACAGGGACGGACTATCGCATCGGGGTTGGCGATACTATTGAAGTTCGGGTCGACAAGGCGCAAGAGCTGTCCGGTACGTACCGGGTGACTTCGGACGGAACATTTGAGATGTATTTTCTCGGACGCGTCAATGCGCAGAACAAGACACCCGAGGAGCTCAGCACTCTGATTGCGGATGGTCTTCGCGGCCGCTATTTGAAAACGCCGCGAGTCGCTGTCGACGTGAAGCAATACAACACCCATCCGGTGTTCGTGCAGGGCGCTGTGCGTAGCCCTGGCACCTACGTTCTTCGGAGAAGGGTCTCGCTTCTCAAACTGATAAGCCTGTGTGGAGGACTCGCTGATAATCACGGTTCTACGGCGTTTATCTTCCGTGCGGCACATCCAAAGGCCCCTGAGATCGGAAAATCCAATCCTAATGCCTCGGCCACATCCGACCGACCGTCGTCCGACGACGGAGAAAATAGCGACTCTCCTGACTATTCTTTCACATCGGTGAACATCGCGGGCCTGCTAAAAGGGAACCTGGATGAGAACGTGATGATTGAGTTTCAAGACATCGTACATATTCCGCCGGCGGATGTGTTCTTTGTTGCCGGCGAAGTACACGCTCCGGGTTCTTTTCCGTTGAAGGCGGGCACGACGCTTAGACAGGCAATTTCCCTTGCCCAAGGCACGACGATTCAGGCTGCCACGAATCGGGCGATGATTTTCCGCGAGGACACATCAACCGGTAAGCGCGTGGATGTGAAGGTCGATGTTGGAGCCGTGATGGAAGGCAAGACCGAGGATCTTGCGATAAGGGCAAACGACGTGATCATCATTCCCAACAGCAAGCTCAAGTCGGTTGGAGCGGTCTTGCTTAGGTCGGTCGGCGGACTTGTTACGCAGCCGCCGATCCGCCGCTTTTGACCGCGGCTCACGGATTGTACCGCGCGAGTTACAGAGCAGAGGATTTGCCGCCGCTTGGGGAACACTAGTACCGATTGCGTATCTGAGGACACCTCTTATGTCAGAAGAAGAGAAACTTGAGATCGAGCGGGTCACACGCGTTGACGGGGGCACGCTAACGCGGGGGTATCCATCCGCAAGTGGGTACTATCCGGACGCCTACTTCGACGACTATGAGGGTGCTTACGTCGAGGGAGAGGTCAATAAGACCGGGTCAAACAGCGTTCGCGACCT
>JBGQGO010000133.1:0-11645 GCA_041497455.1 Blastocatellia bacterium
GCGCAGCGTTCCCGTTGATGGTGACCTGGCCGGCTTTCACCGTAAGGGTTCCCGTGCAGTCCTGCGCCAGCGCCGGGTCAACGACAGCCTTACTGACCTCAGGCGCAGCAAATGAACTGAGAGTAAAAACCGTGGCGACCGCCATCGCTAGGACGATGCTGATCGTCGCTCGCTGGTAACTAGTCCGCATTTTCATATTTCCTCCACTACGCGGGAAAGCATTGAACTGTGCGCTTTCGCTTCTTGGCAACCCCAGAATATGAAACAGATACGCAAAAGTCAACAGCTTTTTGGCTTTACGGTGTGGTTGAGATTGCCGACCTCACCTGCATTCCGGGAGCTCCTTCAGAGCGATGGCGGAAAGGGGCGGGTTGCGCCGGTCCTTATCGGACAAGATCGGGGCCTCTACACCCCAATTGATCCCGATTTCCGGATCATTCCACAGGACGCCTCGCTCATACTCGGGATGGTAAAAGTCGCTGCACTTGTAAAGGAACCCGGCGGTCTCGCTCAACACAAGATAGCCGTGCGCGAACCCGGGTGGCACGTACATCTGGCGCTTATTCTCCGCAGAAAGCACGCCGCTCTCCCACTTCCCGAAATGGGGCGAGCCGTGTCTGACGTCCACCACCACATCAAGCACCTCCCCCTGAACAACACGGCAAAGCTTGGCCTGAGGATGCTTCATTTGATAGTGCAATCCACGCAGCGTGTGTTTGACCGATCTCGCGTGATTGTCCTGAACAAACCGGTCCCTTATGCCAAGGTCGGCGAATTTGATCTCGTGATAGCTCTCGAAGAAGAACCCACGCTCATCCTCGAACACTGAAGGCTCGATCAAACACACGCCCGGAAGCGAGGTCTCTATACGTTTCATCTCGATGTCACTCGATGTCAAAAGCCGCGCGCTCTCGCTATTCCCCGGCTACCCGCGCGCGTCTGGACGAAGATTCCTTGATTAGCTCGTGTGCCCAGCCTCTTTACTGTGCTGAAGGCTCTTCGACGTTCTGAAGATTGTCTTTTTTCACGACCAGGTGTGAGCCGATCGCCAGCACGTCCATCTTTGTGCGGCGAAAGCAGTCTATCGCTTCCTGAGGAGTGCACACGATGGGCTCGTTCTCGTTAAAGCTGGTGTTCAATACTACAGGCAAGCCGGTGCGCCGATGGAACGCCTTGATGAGGTCGTAATACAAAGCATTCTCATCGCGCGATACGCTCTGCAAACGGCCGGTGTTGTCTACGTGATTGACGGCACAGAGCCGCTCGCGTTTGTCCGCCCGAATATCATAGACATGCAGCATGAACGGCGAGGGGTGATCGTGCTCAAAGTAGTCGCTCTGGAACTCTGCCAGAATGGACGGGGCAAACGGCCGGAACCACTCCCGGTGTTTGATTCTTGCGTTGAGCGTGGCTTTCATATTCGGCAGCCCAGGATGGGCCAGAATCGAACGATTGCCTAACGCGCGCGGTCCCCATTCCATCCTCCCCTGAAACCATCCGACAACGCTGCCTGCGGCGATCTGTTCGGCAACCTCTTCAAGCAAGGGCTCGCGCTCCAGCGTCCGGTATTCCAGATTGGCGGACTCGAGCGCCGACCGAATGAGCGTTTCTGAAAACTCGGGTCCCAGAAAGGCATTCTTCATCTCACCCTTGCGAGGCTGCTTGAGAACGGAGTGGTAGGCGTAGAGGGCCGCGCCTATGGCCAGCCCTTCATCGCCGGCGGCCGGTTGAATCCACGTTCGGCTGAAAGGAGTCTCAGTGAATATCTTTCCGTTGGCGACGCTGTTGAGCGCGCATCCGCCTGCCATCGCCAGATTCGCGGAGGGTACTTGCTTGTGGAGCTGGTTGATGAGATGCAAGAAGATTTCTTCAAATCGCTTCTGCATTGCGCAGGCGAGATCCTTGTCGCGCCGGCTGATTTCGCTGTTAGGCTCGCGAGGTTCCCCGAACACTTCGATCATTCTGTTGCTGTAGTGACGCTGGATCTTCACCGTTCCATCCGCGGTGAGCTGCATCCCGCTATTGCTGCCAAGCGGCATGAAGTAGTCCAGATCGAGCTTGAAAGTATTTCCGGCGGGCGACACGATCTGGCGCACCTGTTCGTAATAAGAATCGTCGCCGTAAGCAGCCAGGCCCATGACTTTGCCTTCGTCTCCGTACTTGCGGTAGCCCAGAAAACCGCAGAGCATCGTGTAGAAGCTTCCAAGCGAGTGCGGCACAAAAACGCGCTCAAGCGGTTCCACCTCTGTTCCAACACAGCGTGCAAACATCGCCGAGACGAAATCGCCGGAGCCGTCGTAGCTGAATCCCGCCGCCTCTTCCAACCCCGAACAGTAAAAGGCGCTGGCTATGTGGGCGATATGGTGCTCGACGTTGTGTTCCTGAAATCGCATGCGCGCCGGGTCTCGATCCATCGCACGGCCGAGCAGTGACTTCAGATCATTCATTGCCTCCCGGCGTTTGCGAATCTGAATGAAGTTCAGAAGCTTCGCCGGATTCGACAACGCGTACTGCACCTTCTTCGCGAGATTCGCGTCCTTGTCGCGGCCGATCGCCAGATGGTCGATATCGGCGATGTCCGCTCCAACGGCATCGAGGCAAGCTTGAATCGAAAGAGCGGGGACGCCGCCATAGTGTTTCACGCGATTGAGCCGCTCTTCGGCGATGGCAAAGACTACCTCGCCATCCTGGATCAGCGCGGCCGAAGCGTCGCCATGAAACATATTAAGACCGAGTATCAGCATGCTTTAAAATTCATCCCCCACAGAGTCTGATTTCACCAATCCCAAAGCGGTGAGTGCGAAGTTAGTGATGAGGGTTCGCCAGATTAGAGGTCTCAGCATATCAACCGCTTTTATTGATCATAGGACCGCACTGCCTCAACGACTCGCGCGGCTTCGTCTTCAGACAGGTGCGGACCCATCGGCAGGCTCAACACCTCTCGGTGAATCGCTTCAGTGATCGGGTATGCGGCCGGCAGGGCCGCATCCTTGTAAGCCAACTGCACGTGTGGCGGGACGGGGTAGTGAACCAACGTGTTCACACCCTGGCTCTTGAGATAACTCTGAAGCTCATCGCGACGAACGCTCCGCACCACGAACAAATGCCACACAGGGTCAGCTCCCTCACACACGGCTGGCAACATCAGTTCGGTTTCCCGGAGTTCCTCAAGATACTTTGCTGCAATCCGCGCGCGGCGGCTGTTCCATTCGTCCAGATGCTTGAGCCTTACTCGCAGCAATGCTGCTTGAAGCTCATCAAGCCGGCTGTTGATGCCTTTCTCGTCGTTGTAATACTTGCTCTTCGATCCGTAGTTGCGAAGCAAGCGCATGTGGTCAGCTAGCTGACCATCGTCAGTCGTCACCGCGCCTGCATCGCCATACGCGCCCAGGTTCTTCGTGGGGTAGAAGCTCCAGCCCGCAGCGTCGCCCAGACTGCCGGCGCGCCGATCCCTGTAACGCGCTCCGTGTGCCTGCGCGGCGTCTTCGATCACTCTCAAGCCGTTCCTTCGCGCGATGTCATTGATCGGGTCCATATCCGCGGACTGGCCATAGAGGTGCACGGGCAGGATAGCTTTGGTCTTCCGAGTGATCGCAACTTCGATGCGTCGAGGATCGAGATTGTAGGTTCTCGGGTCCGGTTCGACCGGCACTACCGTTGCGCCAGCGTTGGAAACCGCAAGCCACGTCGCGATGTACGTATTGGCCGGAACTATCACTTCGTCGTCCGCGCCTATCCCGTATGAGCGAAGGATCAATTGCAGCGCTTCGAGTCCGTTTGCGACGCCGACGCAATGCTTCGTTCCGCAGTACTCCGCGAATTCTCTTTCAAATGCAGTGACCTCTTCGCCGAGAATGTACCAGCCCGAGTTCAGGACTCGCTGCCAAGCGGCGTCCAGTTCATCTTTGATTTCAAGGTAGGTCGCTCGTAAATCGAGGAAGGCGACTTCGTGGTTCATTACAAGTAGTCAGAGGTCAGAAATCAGAGGTCAGAAGTCAGAGTGTGGCCCAGCCTCAGGAATTCATCATAGTCTTTGATGTACTCGTCCGGATCGTACACTTCAGAGGCAAGCACTACGAGCACGCCGTCCCGAGAAAACCGTTCCTGCGTGGCCCAGATCTTCGGAGGTATGTAGAGGGCGAGCTCGGGCCGGTCGAGCCAGACCTGATCGCGAGTCTTACCGTCGTCGAGTGAAACCAGGCACGAACCTTTCACGCAAATCAACAGCTGATGCACGGTGCTGTGCGCGTGTCCGCCTCGCGTCTGACCTTCGCCGACGTCAAAGACGATGAAGTACCGCCTGGGCAGGAACGGCAACGTCTCGTCATACTGAGCGTACGAGAGACTCCCGCGCGGATCTCGAATGAAGGGCAACTCATGAAGACGAACTGCCGTAATCTTGCAGGTCTCAAGCAGCCGGGCTTCGCTACTCATCTTCAGTAAATGACCCCTCGTTGTGCGGCGCCCATACCGATGGCCTTTAGTATTGAGTTGCCAATGGTTTTGCTCCGGCTGTTAGGAACTATGACTATGTCATTCGCAAGGATGGCTATGTCTTCCTTCTTTGCCTTCATCACAGCGCCGACGTCGATAGGTATCTCCACGCGCTTGCCCGTTGCCGCGTCCTGCCGGAAGATCACGCCACTGCCAAGTGCGGCGTTCATGGTCGTGCCTTGTGACAGCGCAATGGCTTGTCTCAGCGTCGTCCCCTCGCTCAACGGAAACGATCCCGGCGCGTTCACTTCTCCGGCGACGTAGAACACGTCAGCTGGCGGTATGTTTACGATGTCACCGGGCTCCAGGTACGAGTCCTGTCCCCCCAGTCCCAGCCCCTTGAACATTCCGTTAATGTTCACCATCTTTATGTCGTACTCCGGCTCGTCCGCGCCATTAGCGTCCGCATTAGCGTTGGCCGCGTTCTGTGCGACGGCCGAAACCGGCTTAATACTCGCGCCATCGGCCGCAGATGAGACATGCTTCTTCTTGATCTCGCGGATGATATAAGCAGTTGAGCCTCGATTCTCGGAGGGACCGCCCGCAAGCGTGATGAGCTTCATCAACTGAGGCCTGCCCTCAATCTGGTAAACACCGGGCTTCTTCACCGCGCCCAGGATGAAGAAGGAACGGCTGTAGAACTGTCTCACGGCGACGATGACGTTAGGATCTTTTAGGTAGCGGCCGCGCAGCCCGTCGGCTATCTCTCTGCTTAGTTCTTCAGTTGTCTTGGACAGAGCTTTGACGCGCTTGAGATAGGGCATCAGAAACGTTCCGTCGGCATTCACCGATGCGGTAACCGACAATTCCGGCGCATCGTCAACGCGAATCTCGATGACGTCGCGGGCGCCTATCCGGTAGTCCTCATCAGGCGAGACCAAAATTGACGGCGATGCGTTCGGCTCGCCTCCCGTTTGCGCGGGCGGTTGAATCTTCGGCTGCTGGCGAGTCTGCGCACCAGCGGGCGCAAACGCGACTACGAGGAACAGGATTACTGCCCCAATAAAGGTTGGCTGCGTCGTCCTGGTATTGTTGCTCATGACGTACTCCTATTGCGAACGGGCGCCGTGCTCCGGCGCTGTGAATACCTCGACCGGGAGAGACATCTGCCGCTACTGTCCGGTCTGAGTTTCGGGCTCGAATTATACACCCGACGGTCTGTCAGTTACTACTGTTCCTTTAGCAAAAAGTCGTCGAACCACACGGTGCCGCGCGTAGGTTCGTCGTAGCTGAATTTGGGCTTGCGTTTTATCGAGACGAAGACCGCTGACGTCACGCCACTCGCCCTTTGAGGCGCGACAAAATCGACCGCCAGCCGCTGCCAATCGCCTGAGCCTTGAGCAACAGGCTCGGAAGCGGCAATCCATGCCGGCGAAGCGCTATCGGACACTACTACTCGCGGACCTTCAGGTGTTTCCAGCTCGCTCGCTTTCGCGTAGCACTCAAGCGAGTACCGCGCTCCCGGCCGAACCGTCACCAGTTGCCTGATCTCGCTGTCGAGTTGCGTGGTGTCCCGACCGACAAATTCTACCCTCAGCGATCGCGAGCCACTATGGGCAACCGCGGCGTCTATGGAAAAACGCGCGTACTCGCTCCGGCCAAACGACCAGTCGAACTGAGCGAAATCCTTCAAGAGGTCCGATTCGAAGCCGCCGTTCCACACCAGCGTCGATTGGCGGTCGCCGCCGGCCATCTCGCTCCACAAGTCACGGGCCGGTCCTAACTCGCCGGCGGCGATGAGCGAGTTCAAAAAGGCCGAGCTTTCCGCCGAAGAAGCGAGCCGGCCCGCGCGGTCGATGCTGCCGAAAACGCTCGCTGCTTCCGCCGGCCGCGACACTTTCAGCAGAAATTGCGCGAGTGTCAGCCTGGCTTTCGGACTAGTCCCGGCGACAGTGTGGACCGCGTTGACATCGCCGCGCGAGGCACGCCACAGGAGGTCGAGCGTGCCCGGCAAGAGCGCGCTGTTGGCGGCAACCGCAATTCGGAACTCTTCGAGCGACTGAGCTAGTTTGCCTTCTCTGACCAGAAGGTTCCCGAGCCGGTAGTGGACGCTCCAATAGTTGGGCGCCAGCGCCCGCGCGGCTTCGAGTGATGCTTCTGCGGCTGCGCGGTCGCCGCCCGCTTCTTCGATTGAGGCAAGTGTGATCCTGAAGCGGTAGTCATTCGGTGAAAGATCGACCGCGCGCTGTGCGTGGGCTTTGGCGTTCGCCAGATCGCGGTCGCTCTCCGAGAGCTCGGCCGACGCCAGACGAGCATTCAATCGAGCGGAGTTGGGGAAATAGCCAACCGGGACTTGAAGCATGTCACGCGTCACCAGAAGCCGGCCGTCGGCAAGCGTGCCAATCACAAACCTCGATATTATTATCACGACCAGCAGCGATGAGCCGGCCAGCGCCAATATCGCAAGCGCTAACCTTCCGCGCAGCTTGTTGAGATTCAGCTTAAGAACCATTCGTATTCACGCCGACCCTGTATGGCTTACCCGGACTGACACTCGGCGGCTGCGATCCTGGCAGGCTCCGCCCCAGATAAGGTAAGCCCAAACGGGAAGCCGCAGCTCGCGGCAGCAGCACTTTCAACGGAACTTTCGCTACCCGTCTCGCTTCGAGACAACGCAACGCTCGGGTCCAGAGCGACGGATTAAGGCACGTGCACAGGATCAGTTGTATGCGTGTAATGTTCTGGCTTTCGCGCGCGCACGCGCCTTGGTGGTGGGATTCGAACTGCGCTTCAAATGACCCACTCTTGCGTCACCCTGCACTTCCCGATGTATTCACTTCTCAATCTCACGAATACCGGGAGCGCACCAAGCATACGGTCGGGATTTCGAGTTGTCAACGCAATCGAAAGAAAAAGAAACGACTTCGGCGCTTTGACGCCTGTTCCGGAGCACTCTTCGACCAAGTTATTCGAACACAAATCGGTCGGCAATGGCGAAGTTTACGAAGGAGCAAATCCCTATCGTGATCAGGTTTGAGGCATACGGATTGAGCTCGAGCACGTTCACCAGCATGAACATAAGAGCTAGATTCCCAATCAGCGACATCGCTCCGTTCGTCGCGTTGAACCGCACCAACGTGAGCGCGGTACGAGACCTTGGACGGTCTGCCCACGTCCAGCGTCTGTGCCAAACGAAATTGTGAAGTACTGATGCCTCTACAGCCAATGCGGTCGCGACTAGATAGTGCATTCCTGCAACCCGCAGCAACACGGCAAGCGTAACCGTTTGCACGATCACCCCGCCTGCCCCGACCGCGCTGAACTTTGCGAAGCGCCGGAAGATCGCCCGGGAACGCGGCTGTCCCGGCTCCCTTGCGGCTTCAGTCCGCGATATGAAACCCGGTCTCATTGTGAGTCTTGGCAACTGGGTTAGCACCGTCCATCAGACTCTCTCGGCGCGATAAAGCGTTATCGTGTTTCGCGTGACTGAGACAACCAGCACGATTGCCATCAGCGCCATCGCGACAACAGCGCCGACATCGAAGAACAGGTACCGGTCGCCAAATGCGTGCGTGGTCGGATGTGACATTGCTCTGATGTTGCCTATCGCGAGCAGTATCCTTAACTCGGTAGGGCTGAACTTATAAAAAGAGAGCTTGAAAGTCCCGATCGTGTAAGTCGCAAGGTAAACATCAATCGAGATCATGAAATAGACCACCAGCACCGCGAGTGCGATCGTCCATGTCATGTAGCCCGACAGCGCCAGGCCGCAGATGATGGCCAAAATGCCGAAGGCGTCGATGATATGATCCACGTAGAAGCCGTACCGAGGCCGCTGCTTGTTCCGCGTCCGGGCGAGCGTGCCGTCGAGGCTGTCACCAAACCAATTGACTGCCAGGCACAGGTTGACGATCAAAAGAGCCGGCGCCCACCACTTCGCGAGCGCGTAACACACGCCCGCCACCAGCATCGCACCAAAGCCGAGCAGTGTCAGGTGGTCTGGCTTGACCCACGGCGGCATGTTTCGCGCGAGCCAGCTCAGACAGACCCGCTCGAGCGGCGCGAGCAGGCTTGTCTGCTGTCGCACCGCGCTCTTGAATTCCGGAGTCAGTATCGGTCCTATTGTGGGATTGCTAACAGATGTTTGGTTCATACTTGCCTCGCTAAATTCTTTACCGCCGCGTAAGCGTCGAGCGGTGACAGCAAAACGATGATCAACCAGATGGGAATCGAGATCAGCGCGAGGATCACTCGCTTGACGAAGGGGCTTTGATCCTCTGTCGAAGGAACCGACAGAGCGCCGGTGACCACAGCATTAACCAGCGGCCCCGAAACCCTGCGATACACATCCGCACGAGCTCGGCCTGCAATCGCCACCGTTGCAAACAACGCCGAGCTGCTTGCGCCTGCCCCGGCCGGTGTCCCCTGCACCGGATTGAGCCCTAAGCTTTCCTGGCCGGGCTGCCGTGCGCCGCACCATCGGCAAAACTTGTCGCGTTCCAGCAGCCCTGAGGCGCAGGAGGCGCAGGCCTTAACGGCGACCGTTCTTGCTTCTTGTAGCAGCTCATCCATAACAACCAACCTTCATCGAAGTCTCTGTGTGTCCTCGAAGGCCGAAGTCCACCGGTTGCAAGGGCAACCGTGATGCCACAAGCAAGATGTTGATAAGCGACCGAAAATAAACTGATTTGCTGAAGATAATCGGGAAGAGCGAGAAGCCAGGCGCAGCAAAACTCTGACACGTGGCGGCTACCCGGCTTGTCGGGCGCCATTTTTTGGACTGCGCCGCCCTCTACTGGTTCGACTATCTGGCGAATGCGTGGCGGCGCTTTTGGTCCTGGGGCGTAGCTGGCCACAATACCAAGCAAAAGCGCCGCCACCCATTCGAGAAACAAACAACCACGCGAGGGCGGCGCAGTCCAAATAAGGGCGCAGTCCAAAAGTTGGGGGGATTCCCCGGACCTTTCGCACAGTCTCTGCCGTGGATGGGATTCGCGCAAGACACTTTTATGGTCGTCCTACTCGGTGGTTGCTATCAACGGTTGTTTGTTCGGCTGGTCCCAGCCAGTTGCGCAATCGCATGAGCGTGCGATCCCAAATGAGATCGGTGAACGAGAGGCTACCAGCCGCTATAACGAAGGCGAAGAATCCAACCACGTATCGAGGTTCCGGATTCTCCATGCTCGTCAGAAACGCGAGCCGCGGGATGATCAGAAGCGCAAGCAATAGCAGCCAGCGGCGCGAGCCCTTGTCTCTCCACATCAACCACGCGCCGGTGACGCCAAGCATGCTGTAGAGCAACGTCAAAAACACGAAGAATGGCAGCCAGTACTGCTGGTGAATGTCAGCGTCCAAAGCAGACAACGGCAACAGCTCTCCCTGAAACGGGTAGTACTGCGAATGAGTGTCAAACCACAGTGAGGCTGCTCGCTTCAGCGGGACGATCAAGTAATGACGAAGCGGATGACGAGCAATGCGTGCGCGAGCTATCTCGGCGAAGCAGGCGTCTATGTCCGGCGTCATCTCGCCCGAGTCGGACGCGTCCGGCTCTTCCGCATCGGCCGAGTCGGCCTCTTCGGGAGCTTCCTCTTCCGGGCTGGCGTTCGCGGTTTCTGGTTGTTCCTTTGAAGCGGCGGGCGGCTCTTGAGCCTTCCCATCGGGAGCAGCGGGCGTCTGCTGCGGTTCAGTCTGGGGCACCGGCGGCGTCCCGTTGTAGCGCTCGAACAAAGCGGCTACTTGTTCACGCTCCTCAGGCGAGTCGAATGCGTAATCCGGAGCTTGCTCGATGTGAAGCGGACCCACGTCAAGCGGAAACTCCAGCGACTCGGTGTACTTCACGTCATCGACCCAGGTGCGCAGCCACTCGATGTAGCCGCGCGGCACAAACTCGTCCGGCATATTCGCGTACTGCGGGGCGATGGGTTGAAAGACTCCAAAGACGCGAGCGTTCCTGATCGTCCACGGCGCCAACGCGCCGGCAACCCCAACGGTCAGCGTCATGCCGCATACAAAAGTCCAAACGAGGATTTGCCGCGGACCGCCGGTCAACTTGTCGTTAGTTCGATTGGCGCTGCTTCGCCATCGCGAGATCGCGCGAGATAAACCCACGAGCACTAGGGTGAATCCAACCGCCGCAATGAAGAGGCCGCTGTCGGGCCGGAACATGGCCGCAAGCCCGCCGGACAACCCGGACAGCGCCCACCACGCGGCGCTTTTCGGGCGACTCCTGCTGTTCATCGCTAACGACGCGGCCAGCGCGCACGTAGCCGCCAATAGAGTCGTACAAGTTTCAGTCAGGATCGTCGCGACGTAGATCGCTGGGAACGGGCATGACACAGCCATGCCAAGCGCGATCAACAACAATCGGCGGCGCTTCTCGCGTGGCCAACTCGCAGGCGCCCACGCCAGCGCAAGCAGCGCGATCAACCAACAGGTGATCGTGTCCACCACCGCTTGAACGACACGCACAGCGCGGTTGTTGTCGCGTCCGAACGCCGCGTAGACTCCGGCAATGAATACCGGATAGCCCGGGACTCGAATGAGTGTAGGCGAGTAAGGCTCTTCAGTTTCGATCGAGTAGCTTCGATGTTCGAGAACGTTTATCGCGATTCGCGCGTAGAGACGTCCATCGTCCGGCTCATCGGTTGGGAGATGCAACGCCAGGAAGAGACGAAAGCCCAGCCCAGCTAGGGTCAAGAACACGGCAAGGACGACATACTTTTTCATGAGTCGGCAGTTTGATTCCACGCAGTTGAAAAGAGTTCATTATACATGCTTGTTGACGGCCCATATCAGAGTGCTCACGTTAACGGGTTTGATTAAGACCTCATCGACACCTGCTGCTTTCGCTTCATCCGTTATTTCGCTACTGGTGAGCATCACCACGGCAGTCGTCATCCGATGTTCAAACGACCGGATGAACCTGGTAAGCTGCACACCGTCGGTTCCCGGTAGATGATAGCTCAGCAGAATGAGATCGTAAGGCTCCACTCGCCTCATCGCGCATTCGCGATCATTGCAAATGGCGACAGTCCAGCCGAGTTTATCGAAGACCTCAGCGAATAGTTTCGCGAGAGTTGGAGAGTCTATTACCAGTATTGATTTCATATGACGAAGGGGACTATTATCCGATTGAAAAAAAGAGGGTACGCCGCGCGGGTCCAGACTCCCTGGGAAGTCGTCCTTGCCGCGAGGCGTACCCTCTTAGCCGC
>JBGQGO010000134.1:0-11607 GCA_041497455.1 Blastocatellia bacterium
CTACCGGCTGGATCGTTATCCGAAGGCGATCGAGCATTACGAGCGCGCACGCGAACTCCTCGGGTCCGCTGGCGACGCAACCATGCGCGCCGTTGTGGACACCAACCTCTCGCACGCGTTGATGGAAACCGACAGGCACGGCGAGGCGCTTCGTATGCTTGAAGGAGCGGCAGGCGAGATGGAACGCTCGGGGCAAATGCTCTGGGCTGCCCAGACCCGGTTCCACATCGGTTATCTACAGTTCCTGCGCGGCGACTACAACGCCGCGCTGACGACACACTATCAAGCGCGCGAGGAACTGACACGGCTCGGGAGCGCTCAACTCGTAGCGTGGTGCAATCACGAAATCGCCGAGATACTGCTGGCGTTGAATGCGTTTGACGACGCCGCAGAGAGCGCCGCCCTCGCGCGCGCGAGCTTCACTGAGCTTGGCTTGCCTTACGAATCCGCGCAGGCGACGGTCGTTCACGCGCTAGCGGCGATGGGCCAGCAGGAATTCGATCAAGCGCAGCGCGATCTCCTTGAAGCGCGGCAGATCTTTGCGCAGAACAGCAACACCACGCTCGCGGCGCTGATTGACGCCTACCTCGCCGAGTTGGCCCTGCGCCGCAGCGACCCCGCGGAAGCGTCCCGCTATGCGGCCTCATCCTTAGCCGTGTTCGCGCGGCAGAAGCTCTCGACGCGAGCCGCCTACGCGCGCTTGCTTTCGGCCCGGGCTGCTTACGACTCGGGCGACTTGAAGCGCGCCGCGCGAATGGGAAGAGCGGCTCTTAAATCGATCGAAGGTTTGTCCGCTCCGGCGGTCGCTTACCAGTCGCATCACCTGATCGGCCGCATCGAGCGCGACCGCAAGCGCAGCGCGCCGGCGCTTCAGAGCTTTCGCCGCGCGATCGAGACGATCGAGAAGATGCGGGGCGGCATCGCCGCGGACGAGTTCAAGGCAACATTCCTGCACGACAAGATTCACGCCTACGAAGACGCCATCGCCGCTTGCCTCGACGACGGCAGCGACGAGTTGATCGGAGAAGCGTTCTTCCTGGTTGAATCGTCGAAGTCGCGTGCGCTGGCTGATCTGATGGCGCGCTACGTGCGCGGCGCGGCCGATAGCCCAACAGGAAGCGCGCTCGCGCCCGCGACTCGCGAGCGGCTATCGAAGTTGATCGAGGATTTGAACTGGTACGGTTCGCAAGCCGGGCTGGCCGAGGACAAAGGCAATCAGCGAAGCGCGGAGACTGCCAACCGCTATCGTCACGCGGTCGCGGGATGCGAGCGCCAGATCTCACAGCTTTTCCGGCGAATGGAAACTGAAGCCCCAGCCTTTGCCGAGATTCAGCGTATGGAAGGCGCGTCCCTCTCGGATTTGCGCGAGGCGCTGGAACCGGGCGAAACACTCGTCGAGTATTTCACCACCGGCGAGCATGTGTCGGCGTTCATCGCGTCGCGTGACGGAGTCCAAGTCGCGAGGCGCATCGCTCGAAAGAGCGAGGTCGAGCAACTGCTCTCAACGCTCAGGTTTCAGATAGAGAAATTCAACTACGGCGCTGAATACGTCGAAGCTTATTTCGGGCAGCTCCGGCGCGCCGCAAACGAGATTCTGTTAGGGCTGTACAAAGAAGTGTTCTTGCCGATCGAAGGAATGATCGAAACCGATCGGGTTATCGTCGTCCCGCATGGACCGCTTCATTACATGCCATTCCACGCATTGTACGATGGTAGAACACACCTGGTTGAGCGCTACGAGATTTCTTACGCGCCGAGCGCTTCCGTACTCAAGCTTTGCCGAGCCCGAAGCAAGAATCAGAGTCGTTCAGCCGGACCCGGCACGCTTGTTGCCCTGGGTCTGGCCGAGGCAGGCACTCCCAGCATCGGAGATGAGATACAGAATCTGGCGGCTCTCTTTCCAAACTCGGTGATGCTGACCGGAGACCAGGCGACGCGCAAGAACCTGTTTGAAGCCGCGCCCCGCGCACGCTTCCTGCACCTGGCTTCACACGGCTATTTCCGGCGCGACAACCCGATGTTTTCTTTTTTGAAGCTTACCGACGCGAACCTGCACTTCTACAACTTATTGGATCTCCGGCTGAACGCGGAGATGGTGACGTTGTCGGCGTGTCACACCGGTGTGAACAAAGTGTTTCCAGGCGATGAGCTACACGGCCTGGTTCGCGGCTTTCTGTACGCGGGCGCGCCGTCGGTGGTCGCAAGCCTCTGGGCGGTGAGCGACCGCTCGACAGCGGACTTCATGCGCGAGATGTACTCACACATTCGCGCAGGCCGAACCAAACGCGCAGCGGTGCGCCAGGCGCAACTCGCCATCAAGGACGCCTACGGCCATCCCTATTACTGGGCGCCGTTCGTGTTGATGGGGAACCCTGATTGAACCCACGGGATGGCCGTCACGTCGCTGTGTGATGGGGTTCCTAATGTTCTCTAGGAAGCAAGCTCTAGAGTTTGAAGCTGCGGCTTCCCGCGCGAGAGTGCTTTCGGGCAACCGGCAACCGTGGCGGGTCGCTCATAGCCGAGGAAGATAGGTATGTATGCCCACAACCAAGAAGCAAATCGCCGCCGTGCTCACCGAGAAAGAGCACGCCGCGGTCACCGAAAACGCTCAATTGGCCAAGCTTTCGATCGGTAACTGGCTGCGCGTCAAGATCGGGCTACAGCCGCTCAAGCAAGGCCGCCCCCCTGGGAAACAAAGATCGAGCGAAGAAAAGGAGAATACGAAATGACCACAGAATCCTTACTACAACGCAGCCGAGATAACGGACACGTCATATGAAAAGGAATCAAATGTTTTTCCGGTCTCTCAAGGCGTTTTCTTTCGCGCTGCTCCTCTTTGTTGTGACCGCCGTGTTTTCGACTCCGTCGCAAGCGCAAAACGGCCTCGATGATTTTCGCCGCGGCGAAGTCCTGGTCGAAATCAAGCCAGGCGCTTCGATCGATGCGATCAACGAGCGGTACGGCACGTCCACGATCCAGCGCATCTACGGCACGAATTTCTACCGGCTCGGAACGCCGAAGCGCAAGAAGGAAGCAAAGTTCCGCAAGAGACTCGCCAACGATGTGGATGTGCTCAGCGCGGTGCTCAATCCGGTCATCACGACCCCGATCAATGTCTTCGGCCGCGCGGTCATCGGCTTTCCCGGCGATCACCCGGCGACCGGGCAGCTCAGAGCGAACTACGTTGCGCAGCAAATGGTCGGCGATCTTGTCGCGCTTCAGCTTCGCTCACGAGGCGCCGGCGTGATCGTCGCCGTCATCGACACCGGCATCGATCGCGATCACCCGGACATCAGGGACCACATCTGGACGGATCCGGGCGAGGTGCCCGGCGATAGCATCGACAACGACAACGACGGCCTGGTCGACGATGTGTTCGGTTGGAACTTCTTGGACAGCACTCAAGACACGATGGAGCTGCGCGCCAGCGCGCAAACCAGCATCGCCGGTCACGGGACGTTCATTGCGGGACTCATTGCACTGATCGCCCCGAACGCCAAGATCATGCCGATTCGAGCGTTCTCGCCCGACGGCGTAAGTGACGCGTTCTCGGTCGCGCAGGGAATCAAATACGCGGTGGATCACGGAGCGCAGGTGATCAACCTCAGCTTCGGCTCGACGGAAGATACGCCGGTGATGCACGACGCGGTGATTTACGCGCACCAGCGCGGCGTCCTGCTTGTCGCTGCGGTCGGCAACGAAGACAAAGGCAACGATACAGCGCCCCAGTTCCCGGCGAACTGGAGCGTTGAAGTGATGGGCATTGCGGCGCTAGACAACAGCAACCGCAAAGCCAGCTTCTCGAACTTCGGAACCAACGTTTCGGTCAGCGCGCCCGGCGTGAATCTAGTCAGCCTGTATCCGCAAATCAACAACGCGCCCGATTACGCGACGTGGAGCGGAACCTCTTTCGCGGCGCCGCTCGCAACCGCGGAAGCCGCGCTCATCCTGGAAGACAATCCGCGCCGCAACGCCAGAGACGTTATCGAGAGCACGGCCGCCAGCATTGATAGCAGCAACCCGGGACTTGCGGGCAAGCTCGGCAAGGGCCGCATTGATCCGCTGCGCGCGCTTCAAAGTTTCGATCCGGTCACCGGCAATTCCAGCGAAATCACGCTTCTTCCAACCGCGGTCGAGCCGCAGGCGCAAGGCAAAGCCGAAGTCTCAGTCAGCGGCACGGAGCAGAAATTCGAGATCGAAACCGAGCAGCTCCAGCCGCGCGCGGCCTACAAGATCGTCGTTGACGGCAACGTGATCGTTGACGGCGGCAGAGCGACGACGACCAACTTCGGCACGTTCAAGCTCGAGTTCAAGACCACACCGTCGAGCAATGACCTGCCGCTTCCCGCCGCGCTCAATCCCGTGACCAACATCAAGACGGTCGAGGTGCGCGACGCGCAGGATCGCGTAGTGCTCACCAACACCTTTGTGGCCACGCCTGGCGCAGGACAGCCGGGGGGAGGCCAGTCGGTCGAGAAAGAGGCGACGCTCAACTCGACAGGCGTAATCCCGCAGGCGAATGGAAAAGCGCGCGCCGAAGTGGAGCCCGAACGAGAAAAGTTGCGAGTGGAAGCCGACCAACTTGCATCAGAAGTCTCGTATAGCATCTTCGCCGACAGTGTGAATCTAGGCTCGGTGACCGCTCAGTCGGGCTACTTGAAAGTCGAGTTCACGAGCGATGGATCGAGCGGCCTCATACTTCCACCGGCGGTGAGACCGGTCACCAACATTCAAACGATCGAGCTTCGCAATCCCGCCGGTCAAGCAGTGCTTCGCGGAACGTTCCAGGCAGGCGGAGATGACTTCGGCGGCGGCGGCGATGGCGGCGGTGGAGGAGGCGGGGGCGGCGAAACCAGTTTTCAAGGCGCTATCGAGAGCCTACCCAACAGCGGCTTCATCGGTGACTGGCGAGTCGCGGGGCATACAGTCCACGTCTCGGCGGCTACCGAGATTCGACAGGACAACGGTCCCGCGGTCGTAGGCGCGCAGGTCGAAGTCAAGGGCACGACTCAAGCAGATGGTTCAACGAGCGCAACCCGCGTCGAAGTGCTCTCCTCCTCGGGTGGCGGCGGCGGCGGTGGTGGCCAGGACGTCACCAGGCAAGCGAATCTCAATCCGACGGGCGTGGATCCGGACGCAAAGGGCAAGGTCACTACGAAGATGTCGAGCACGCGTGAGACGCTCGAGATCGAGGGCAGCAAGCTTGATAACAGCGCCAACTACACGGTGATCGTCGACGGGTTTTCGCTCGGAACGGTTACGACGGACGGGAGCGGCTCATTCAAGATTTCGCTCAGCACCGAAGACGGCACGCTGCCTCCGCAGGTGCGCCCGGTATCGAACATACAACACGTCACTGTGATGGATTCGCTTTCGCGCAGCGTGCTGACGGGCGGTCCGCCTGTGTGATCCCTGGGGTAGCATAGACTTTAGTCTGTGTTCCGGCGGTTCAGAAGTCTGAGTGATCACCGGCACACAGACTAAAGTCTATGCTACGCTTTGCGGGTTCGTGCCGTTGTGCTAAATCTCTTAGTCGGTGCGAAACCTTCTAGCTAATTCAATCCTTATCGCAGTTCTTCTGCTTTCGAACGCTGCCCGTTCTGACAATGCCTCCTTCCCCATAGCGCCGGGGTTCGCGCAAGAACCGGGTCGCGCGCAGTTGATCGCTGCGGCTCGAGCCGGCGGGGACTATCTCGTCCGCATGCAGAAACCCGACGGAAGCTTTCATTACTATTACGACGCAGCCACGGACCGCTTCGAGCCGCGGCGATATAACATAGTGAGACACGCGGGCACGGCCCTATCACTGCTCGATCTCTACGCGGCGACGCGTGATGACCGTTATCTCGAGTCGTCGCGGCGGGCGATAACTTTCCTGAAGACTCGGTTTCGATCCGCGGGATCCGGGAGAGCCGTGTACGTGCTCGACTACGACGGGAAAGCGAAGCTTGGAGCAAGCGGGTTGGCGCTTGTGGCGCTTGCCAGACAGATTCAGCTTGATCGGAGATTCGCCGATCCGCGGACCGCGACGCGGTTGGCCAATCAAATCCTCGCGATGCAACGCAAGGACGGATCGTTCCAGATGCGCTATCGGCTACAAAGCGCCGACGAGCAAGGGTTCGAATCGCTCTACTATCCGGGCGAGGCGTTGCTGGGGTTGATTCGTTTGTTCAAATTGAATGGCGACCAGCGTCTGCTTAAAGCTGCGCGCCGCGGAGCCGGATTCCTGATCGAGTCGCAGCGGCGGATGGACAAGCTGCCCGCGGACGCGTGGCTCATGCAAGCGCTCGGAGATCTGTACAACGCCGGCCCACAGAAGCAGTACGCCGGCCATGCGATTGCGCTCGCCGAGGCGATGATCGCCGAGCAATACAATGACAACGATCACGCCGACTATGCAGGCGGTTTTGGCCCCGGGCCTCCTCGCGCAACGCCTGCCGCGTCGAGAGCTGAAGGACTCGTGTCAGCACATCGGCTTGCTCGCTCAATCGGCGATCCTCGCGCGTCGAGGATCGCAAGCGCGCTCAAGGCGTGCGCGAGGTTTCAACTCGCTCAGCAGTTCACGATTCAGAACAGCGGAGCTCTACCGAACCCCGCGCGCGCGGCAGGCGGATTTCGCGAAGGGCTGACGTCGCCCAAGATTCGGATCGACTTCGTTCAGCACAACATCTCATCGCTTTTGGGCATCGCTGAAACGCTCTACTAATTGCGGATTGCCGATTGCCGAATTAAGATTGGCGCGATGTCCGCGAATCGGCAATCGGCAATCGGCAATGCGCAATCCTGCCGGGCGGTGTTTATCGACCGCGACGGCACGCTCAACGAAGACATCGGCTACGTATCGAGCCCGGACGAGTTGGTCCTTTACCCGTGGGCTGCCCAAGCCGTGCGCTTGATCAACGAGTCCGGATTGTTGACCGTCGTGATAACCAACCAATCGGGCATCGCGCGCGGGATGTACACCGAAGAAACCCTCGACGCAATTCACTCGCGAATGACCGAAGAGCTTGCTCGCGAAGGCGCGAGAATAGACGCGGTGTACTATTGTCCTCATCATCCCGAAGCCGGGGACGCGCGATACCGGATCGCGTGCGAGTGCCGAAAGCCGCGAACCGGGATGCTCGACAAGGCGGCTCGCGAGCACAAGATCGACCTCGCGCGATCATTCGTCATCGGCGACAAGGCCAGCGACATCAAGCTTGCAGACAACGCCGGGGCGCGCGCGGCGCTAGTGCTTACGGGTTATGGCCGCGAGACCTTTGCGCATCCCGGCCGCTGGCCTTGCGCACCGGAGATCGTAGCCGAGAACTTGCTGGAAGCGGTGACGCGAATACTTGAATGCTGACGCTCCTCAACATCTCGAACATCGCGCTGATCGACGAACTCAATGTCGAGTTCGATCGAGGGCTCAACCTGCTCACAGGAGAGACCGGGTCGGGCAAGTCGATCATCGTCGACGCGCTCGGCGTGCTGATAGGCGGACGGTTCACGTCGGATCTTCTCAAAGCGGGCCGAGACCGCGGGTTCATCGAGGGATTGTTCTCAGCCGGGCGCAACAAAGAGCTTGAACAGTTGCTGGGCAATGCGGGCATCGCAGCCGATAGCGCCGGCGACACCGAGATCATCATCAGGCGCGAGCTCGCGGCTAACGGCCGAAACAAAATCTTCATCAATCATCAACTCGCAACTCAAGCGCTGCTGCGAGAGCTTCAGCCGTTCCTCGTTGACATACACGGCCAGGGCGATCAGCAAACGTTGTTCGACGCCACCACGCACCTCGAGCTGCTCGACGCATTCGCAGGCGTCGCGGCGTTGAAAGACGAAGCGGCTGCTTGCTTTAAGCGCTGGTCTTCCGTCAAACGTGAGCTTGAAGCGCAGGGCAAGGAAGAAGCCGAGAAGTTTCAGATGATCGACATCCTTCGGTTTCAGATCGATGAGCTCGAACGCGCGCGTCTGGTGGTTGGTGAAGATGAACAACTCGACGAAGAACGGCGGCGGCTCAATAACGTCGAGAAGCTCACGACGCTTTGCGCCGAGAGCTTCGGACTCACCTATGAAGACAGCGACTCGGCGATCACGCGCATACGTCAGACGGCTCGGCGAGTCGAGGAGCTTGCCGGTTACGAGTCGAAGTTTCGCGAATACCTCGAAGGACTCGAAACCTCGCGGGCGTTGCTCGAGGATCTCGCGTTTTCGCTTCGCGACTTCGCCGACAAGTTGGAGTTCTCGCCTGCTCGCCTCGAAGAAATCGAAAACCGGCTCGCCGAGCTTACTCGGTTGAAGCGCAAGTACGGAGGCTCGACCGAGAGCGCGCTCGAGCACCTCGCGCGTTCGCAAGACCGCCTGCGCCAGATCGAGCGATCGGATGAACGTGAGGCGCAGTTGCGGGCCGAGCTCGCGGCCGCGCGCTCCGCTTACGTTGAGCGCGCTCGACAACTTCATCACGAGCGTGTGCGTTCGGCGAAGAAGTTCGAGCGCGCCGTCGAACACGATCTGGCGGAAGTGGCGATGGAACACGCCAGATTTCAGGCTCAGATAACAGCGCCAACCGACTCAGAGCTGAACGCCGATGAGGCGGCTGCCT
The DNA here is from genome assembly GCA_041497455.1 of Blastocatellia bacterium. GTDB lineage: Bacteria > Acidobacteriota > Blastocatellia > UBA7656 > UBA7656 > Onstottus_A. The sequence continues at coordinate 8,585 of JBGQGO010000134.1, forward strand.
CGTTCACCGCAACCGGCATCGATCGAGTCGAGTTCTATTTTTCAGCCAACGTCGGCGAAGCCATCCGGCCCCTGGCGAGAGTTGCGTCGGGCGGAGAAGCGTCTCGGCTGATGCTTGTGCTGAAGACGGTAGCGGGCGCGACTGAGTTCCCTCGCACAATCGTGTTTGACGAGATCGACAGCGGCATCGGCGGCCGCGTGAGCGAAGCGGTCGGCGTCAAGCTCAAGAAGCTTTCGGAAACCAACCAGGTCTTTTGCGTCACTCACCAGCCGCAGATCGCTCGATTCGCGGACTCACATCTTCTGGTGCGCAAGGAAGCGATCGCCGGCCGGACCGAAGTCAGCGTTGATCGACTCGACCGCCGCGGCCGTGTCGAAGAGATCGCTCGCATGCTCACGGGCGCTGAGATCACCGAAACCGCGCGCCGCCACGCCCGAGAGATGCTGAAGGGCTGACAAATATGACCAATACGACCTAGATGACCTATACGACCTATGCTATGACTTACCCTTGCAACCTTCGCGCTCTGTGATAGACTAGCCCGTGCTGCGGGACGATCCTGGTCCCCAAGGTCAAGCGGTTGTCGAATGACTCACCCGAACCTGGGTTAAACATTACTCGCTGTGGAGAATGAGATGGAAGACGACGATTTCAACCTGACCGCCGAGGAAAGAAGGAGCGCGGACCGCCGAAGCGAAGAACGCCGCAAGCAGGAAGTTGGCCCGCCGCCTGGCGAGCCCGAGCGGCGCAAGGGGCCCGAACGCCGATTGTTCGACCGGCGCATTCAGGGCTCGACTACCGGCCAGCTTCTCGTCGAGGTCGGACGGTTCGCCGCCGAGAACATGGTTTTTCGTCAAAAGGGAAACAAAGCGGCAGCGCGCCGCGCGCGCAAACACCTCTCACAGATAATGAAGCTCGCGAAATCGAGACGAGCGGAAATCTCCGCCGAGATAAAGGGGCTTTCACCCGGGGATGTCGCAGCCGACGAAGGCGATGAGGCAGACGAATAACCGTCACGCTCTGTCGCGACTTGTCGCCACGACAGTGAGGTTCTGCCGAACATCACGCTCCACCCGTGGGACACCGTGCTCGTTGAGTTGAAGCCGCGGCCTTTCTACGACTATTTACTCCTGAACGCTCGCTGCATTCATTCTTCCGCTCGCAGCCTTGCTTCCAGCCGACGCCTGATGTGGTAGTAATCCTCGAGAAGGTTGTTGAGCATGACGATGAAAGGAATTTGAAGGGCGGCTGCGTCGTCTGCTCGCCGCTCGAGATCTTGCGCCTCGGGTGAGCCGGGCTGAACGCGCTCGAGCTTCTCCATCACTTCGTAAACGTTTTCGCCGCGTGGATGGCGGTGATAGCAGAAGCTGATAAGAGAGAGAGTGAGCCCATCGACAAACGACTGCACCTGATCCGCGTCGTCGAGGGACAAACGCTTCATCAAGAACGATTCTTCAGGGGCCTCAGTAGCTTTGGCGAGTTCAAGGACCTTGTTCTTAAGGTCATCTGGTCCGGCGCTCATAAATCGAATCATCGAGCCTCGCCCGCGCCGTTGTCAACTGAGGGGCGATGCGTGATGATTGATGCGTGAACCGTGATTCGTGATCAGGAATAGAGACTCGCGAAATGTGGGCCATCGCGAATCACGCTTCGGATTCTCAAAGGTTGAACCTGGGTAACACGGGCTTCTGTCCGTCTATCAACCGCTTCGTGGTTGTGTAATGTCCCAGGTTCTCTTCCGATCAACCTTATCCCCGCGATGCCAACCCTTCCTATACCTATCGGCTGCGCTCGCCGGCGGGATCCTGGTTGATCGATGGATCGAGCCTACGGGCGTGACCGTTGCGGCGCTCGCTCTGGTTTCTGTCGTAGCATCCGCCACGCTCTTGCTCGGCAAAAAAGACGCCGGCGCAACCGTTGCGTTTCTGCTCAGCTTTGCGGCAGCCGGCGCTCTGCTCTCGCTCACAGAAAGAATCGAAGCAACAGCCTCGAGGCTCGAAAGCCTCTACGATTCAAAGGTCATCAGCCCGGATGATCCGGTTGAGTTGACCGGCACTCTTGCAGCGCCGCCCGAACCCGCACCAGGCATGTTCTACCTGGATCTCGCCGCAGAGCAACTTCGGGTGAGAGATGAAACAATGCTTGCATCCGGCCATGCGCGGCTGGTTATCTCGCCGTCCGGCGACGAGGCTCAAAAAGAGTTCGAACGTCTCGCTCTCGACTATGGTTCTCGCGTTCGCGTGCTCGTCAGGCTGGAACGCGCGCGCGGCTACTCCAATCCTGGCTCGCCCGACTTCAACGATTTCCTCGAACGTCGAGGCTACGATCTGAAAGGTGTGATCAAAAGCCCGCTCTTAATCGAGCACCTCGGCGTCGCGTCAACGAATCGAGCGCTCGCCGTTCTTTACCATCTGCGGGTGCGAATGATGGACGCGCTTGATTCGAGCTTCGAGCCGACGTTGGCCGGAACGTTGAAGGCGATGCTCACCGGCAATCGCTATTTCCTGGATCGCGAATCGGTCGAGCGCCTTCGTGAAAGCTCGACGTTTCACACGCTGGTGATTGCCGGCTTGCACATTGGCATCATCGCCTGGGCGCTGCTTGGCGGGCGGTCCGCGCTCAAGCGGCGGAAAGTGTGGCGGGTGATCGTATGTCTGCTGGCGCTGTGGGCGTACGCAGTTATGGTCGGGCTCGCGCCGCCGGTCACTCGGGCAACGACGATGATAACGGTTGGCCTGATCGGGCCGCTGCTGTTTCGCCGCTCGGCGTCGATCAATACGGTGGCGTTGGCGGCCTTCGTTATGCTCGCCTTGAAACCGGCTCTGGCAGCCGATCCGGGGTTTCAGTTGAGTTTCGCCGCGGTTGCGGGGATCGTTGCGCTCGCCCTGCCGCTGGCGGACAAGCTCCGGCAAATCGGCCAGTGGCGCCCGGCTTCACGCACCCCGCACCCGCCCTCTTGTTCGCGAGCGGTTCGATGCCTCGCCGAGACTCTCTTCTGGGACGAGCGAGCTTTCAACAACGAG
>JBGQGO010000135.1:0-11532 GCA_041497455.1 Blastocatellia bacterium
AGATCTCTCGGACCGAGTGCTTCACCGTGCCGTAGAATTCGCCGAGCCACGGATGATTGGCGAGATGAGGCGGCAGCTTCGAGACGACCTCGACCAGTTCATCAGGCGTCAGGCCTTTGTTCATGTTAGTGACACCAGTCGATCTTGACGTAGTCGATGCCCCAGGAGGCATAGGTCTTGGCGTCTTGGAGTTCATGATCAAGGCTGCCGGGGCGCTTCTCGCAAGTCATCGTCCCGGCGTCGGTGTAGATTCCGAGCTTCAGACCTTTTGAATGAACATAGTCGGCGAGAGCTTTGATCCCGTTCGGAAACCTGACAGGGTCGGCGACGATCGCGCCCGCCGAATCGCGGCTCACCTGCCAGCAGTCGTCGATGTTGACGTACTGATATCCGGCTTTCTTCATTCCGCCTGTTGCCATCGCGTCGGCGATTTCTTTGATCAACGTCTCGCTTACGTTGCAGCCGAACTTGTTCCAACTGTTCCAACCCATCGGCGGCGTTCGCGCCAGACCGTTGTCCACGGCAAGGGCGTTGATTTGCGCCCCCGCCAGCAAGAGACAAATGACGAGGCTCGTAGAGATGAGCGCGGCGTTCAAATTGAGTTTGCAGTTTAACATCGCGTCCTCCAATCGTAGGGGCCATCGAACCAAAGTATTTCACTTATGGCAAGTTTGTTTTGTATATTCAAGGTGTGGACGAGGAATCTCGTCAGTGAATCGAAGGGAGACCAGATGAAAATAGATATTGGCATCAAAGAAGACGACCGAGCCGAGATCGCGCAAGGGTTGTCGCGATTGCTGGCTGACACTTACACCTTGTACCTCAAGACCCACAACTTTCACTGGAACGTAACCGGTCCGATGTTCCAAACGCTCCATCTGATGTTTGAGACTCAGTACAACGAACTGGCGCTGGCTGTGGACCTCGTAGCGGAGCGGATAAGAGCGCTGGGCTTCCCGGCTCCCGCGACGTACGCGGATTTCGCGCGGTTGAGCTCGATCAAGGAAACGCCCGGAGTGCCGAAAGCCGAGGAGATGATCAAGCTCCTTGTGGAAGGACAAGAGGCAGTCGTGTCCACCGCGCGGTCAGTGTTCCCATCGGCGGATCGCGTGAACGACGAAGCTACGGCGGATCTGCTGACTCAGCGGATGCAGGTGCACGAGAAGACCGCGTGGATGCTTAGAAGCTTGCTTGAAGGTTGATGGTGAGGAGCGCCCTATGGACTGCGTGCTTTGGATTGCGCCGCCCTTGCGCAGCAATCTATCACTGCATGCACCGGCGGTGCTTTGGCTTTCTGGAGACTAGATCGCAGGGCGAAGGCGCGGCACTCGCAGCCTTGCGACAACGTGTGAAGATGCGCACGAATCCCCCAACCGGAAGGTTGGGGTGCTTTCACTTCGGCCTACTGTGAGCGGGCGGCGGCTTCCTGCAATCCCCCAACCGGAAGGTTGGGGATGTTTCACTCTGACCTACAGGCCACGCGTGAGGCTCCCTCTCCAATGTCCCGGTCAGGGGAATTCCGTGTAGCGGTCGGCGCGCTGAAGTAGGCTGGAGTGAATGATCCCCAACCTTCCGGTTGGGGGATTCCGGATGGCCATCGGCGCGCGCTGATGTAGGCTGACGTGAAAGCACCCCAACCTTCCGGTTGGGGGATTCTCGTGACTTTTCACACAGTCCCTTGCGAGCATTGGAGAAGAGCGTGACCACTAGCGACGGACCTTCATCTGTCCGACAGTTGATGAGCGTTGCCCTCTGCGGTATTCTCGATCCTGCTTCCTAAGCTGGCGGTCCATCGAATGACCAAGCGTTTCTGTACTCACAAGTTCGCAGCGCCGTGCGTTGCGGTGCTAACGCTGCTGTTTACCGCGCACGCTTCGCTCAACGAAATGACTGCCCAAACAACCCCTTCCATGAAAAAGCCGCTGCTCATCGCGCACCGTGGCGCGTCGGGCTACGCGCCTGAGCACACCCTTGCCGGGTACGAGTTGGCGATTGCGCAAGGAGCGGACTTCGTCGAGCAAGACTTGCAGGTCACCAAAGACGGCGTGCTCATATGCCTTCACGATCCCGACCTCGAACGCACAACCAACGTCGCGGAAGTTTTTCCCGGCCGCACGACCCTGCGCGATCCCCTTGAGACCGGCACGCCGAGGCGAAGCTGGTACACGATCGATTTCACGCTTGCTGAGATCAAGCGGCTCGATGCGGGTTCCTGGTTCAACCTCGCGAATCCGTTTGCCGCTCGCCCGGCCTATGTAGGTCAGCGCGTTCCGACGATGGAAGAGGTAATCAAGCTCGTCGGCAATCGAGCGGGGCTGTACATCGAGCTGAAACACTTTCCGTTTTACAAATCCTTCGGCTTCGATCCCGCCAAGAAACTCGCGGCCGTGCTAAAAGCGCATGGCTTCGATCGTCCAGCTCAGCACGATCGGATTTTCATACAGTCGTTTTACAAGGAAGGCTTGCTTCGAATGCGCGAGCTTGCGCCGGGCTATCCGCGCGTTCAGCTCTTGCCGATGGAAACCGCCGGACGCGAGAAGGACACCGCAAAGGTCACGCCCAAGCTCGCCAGAGAGATCGCCGCTTACGCGAAAGGAGTCGGACCAAGCAAGAGCCTGCTCAAGAGCGCGGACGACGTCGCGACGTTTCACAAAGCCGGGTTGGTGATTCACCCGTACACGTTTCGAGGGTCGACGTCCGCCAATGCGCGCAGGCCGCTTGATGAAGCTCAACCGAATGGCTCGACCGTTCGCGCGAACATAATCGCAGACATTCAGCGCTACATCGGTTACGGCATTGACGGCGGGTTCACCGACTATCCGAGGCTTTGGAAAGAAGCGGTCACGGCGCGTGATCAGAAATAGGGCACGAAGCAATAACACTCAATTCTGCTGTTCGGCTGACCCTCTAACTGACCCGACTCACCAAGGCAGTTTGTTGCGCGCCGTCGGCTCCAGCGCATGGTTAGACAGCCGGATTTTTGTGGTTATGGAGCGTTGCCACCCATCACGTCCGCCACAACCCGGTCGTTCGGACCCAGCGGAGACATGGTGCCATAGCATGTCCATGTCTGCGGTGGATATTTGTTTTGAATCGCAAATCGTTCTACAGAGCTAGCGGCTAGTCTTTCGGTATCCGAGAGGTCGAACAGGAATACTGCCGCCCGATTCGGTGTGCTGTCTTCCAGCGGCGCATGAAATTCATCGACTCGACGGCCTATCGAGTCGAGATATGCAATGAGCATCTGCCGCTCGTCGAAACGGAACGGCCCCGACCCGTGAGCCATGAGGACCCACACACGAGCACGCCCCCGCTCGACGTCCACCTGGCGCAAGTACTCGCGCGGATCGGTTCGATTGCAATCGCCGACGCGGACGTCGCCATTGATAGGAATCAGCTTTGAGTAGTACTCAAACGCCTGCCCTGCCGCGTAGTACACCCACAACGCATCACCCGCCTTCCAATGATCCGACACGTACTGCATGACGGGACGAAGGTGTTCCGGTCTTTGCGGCGGCGGCTGCTGCAAGAACGTCACGATCGCCAACGGCAGAAGCAACACAGGCGCATACTCGCTCACCCGGCGTCGAATGAGTACGTGCGCAACACACTCAGTTCCAGCAACCACAGCCGTCAGGAGCAGCGGCAGGAGAAAGAGGCTCACGCGCGTCCCGAATGGGTATGCGTGAGCCGCAGATGCCCCGAGAGCTAACACAACAGGACCAACCACCAGAACGCCGCTCGTCGGATTCCTGACGCACATCGTCACGCCGCCGACGACAACGAGCGCAACAAATAAGCCCGGCCACGAGTAATGCAACGAGCCGTCGAATACTTGCTGTGGTGGTCCCGCGAAAATACTTTGCGCAGTCGTCCATAGCCACGTCATCGCTCCTGCTCTGGGCATAAACGCCTGCCCCCAGAAGCGATGCAAGTAGACGTTATTCACAGCGGTCATCACCGCTGAGCCATAGGCCACCGTCACGACGGCAGCGATGCCCCACAGAGCGGCGACGACAAATCGATACCATCGGTCGGACCGGCGCGTCACGAAGGCGTTCGTGAACAAGACCACGCCGGCAACGCTCAACGGGAACACCGCAGCTTGCGAGCAGAAGAGCAGTGGAGCCGAAATGAACGCGAATCCGCACGCACTGCGAAGCGTCAGAACCGATCGGAGAAGACGAAGGGCGACTCCGATGACCAGCAAAGTAATTGCGATATCCGACGAATATTGTTTAAGCGTGGATGCGCAGAAGACCAACGGAATGGCGATGGAGAACATGAGAGTCGCAACCATTGTTCCCACCGGCCGCAGGACAGCGCGCGCAACGACGAAGAACAGCGGAAGGCTCACGATACCGGCGACAAAGGGAACGAGCCGCAAGGCGTATTCAGAGAATCCCAGTAATGTGACCGACAGCTTCACCCCAAGCAGGAAGCCGGGCGGCGCCATCTGCGCGTAGTCGAGAGGTCCGAAGAGCTCCGAGGGGTGTCGCTCGAGAACGTTGCGCGCAATCGCGGCCTCATCCACCCAAAGCGAAGGATTGGCGGCGTACTGCCAAATGCGCAACGTGACTCCAATGACAACTGCAACCAGAGCCAACCAACCCCATTGGAACTGGTCACCAAGCTGAAGGGTTACTTCGCTGACGGCTCGACGCGATTCAACGACGGTTGGCATGGTCTGGTCTCAGACACCATTCCGAAGTTATGGTATTCTCGGCTGCGGGGTTTGGCTGTCCAACGGCGCTTATCAGGAGGCACACGGCGAGAAGCACTCGATTGAACCAATTCGAGACCAGGACAGAAGCGATGAAATGGTTGAGAAGACTTGGCATTCCTTAGTGCCCGTTCCAAACGGCTAGCCGGTGCTCGTCCGCACCAGGCGGAAGAGCGCGGATAGAGTCGCACATCTCGAAGACGCTTGCAACACGGCGCGTCTTCCTTGGCGCGTCTTCCTTCAACTCGAGCCAACGTCGGCCGATACCCTTGTTCTAGGATGGGGTTGCTAAGTTGGTGACCTGGTTCTAAAATGCGCCGTGATTGCCAATGACCTCAAGTTCACCAGAGAAGATCCTCCTTGGCTGTGTAGCTGAAAACAACTACAAATACCTTTCCCAGGCGCTCCGTTTAGTTCGGTCCGTCCGGTGGTGCGGGGGCGCACTTGAAGGCGCCGACATTATCGTATGTGTAGTCGAAGGGGTCGAGCCAAGTTACCGCCGCGCGATTGAGAGCCTCGGGGCAGGTATCCGCATCGTCCCCCGCTTTGATCCGGCCAACCCACTCTTCAACAAGATTCAGCTTTTTAGGCTACCCGACCTGGAACGATACGATATTTTGCTCTACCTGGATTGCGACACAATACTGGTGCAAGATCCTTTGCGGTTCCTGACTAGTTCGGTGTTGCGAATCAAGATTGTTGACGTGCCCACTGTACCGACCGAGGTGTTGGAGCGCATATGCGGTTACTTTGGATTGAGGCCACCTGAGCGGCGTTACAGAACGACCCTGGATCAGGCGCCGACAATCTGGCACTGCAATGCAGGCGTCATCAGTTGTCCGGTCCGATTCATACCACGCCTAATCCCCGCCTGGTGCGAGTACGAGTTAGCATTCAGCGCAAATCCCGATCTGTTGGGACCGCACCAGCATCACCGCAGCCAGGCGGCACTTGCGCTGGCTTTCATTGCGAACCCGGTCCCGTTCGAGGAGCTGCCGGTCGGCATGAATTTCCCGCTGCATCTGACCCATATGGAAACTCCACTGGAGATGGCAGAGGCGGATCCGGTGATCCTGCACTACCACGACCTGGTTGATCCCGCCGGTTACTTGTTGCCGTCGCCCTACCCAGTCGCTCAAAAGCACATTGAGGACTTCAACAACCGGCTTCGCGCGGTGGGGTTGCCTGGCCGCACCGCGGCAATTCGCGAGGTACGTGAGGTATCCGCTGATGCATCCGCAGCCGGTAGGGAAAAGAAGGTCGTTCCATTGGGTGATGCTGACCCCAAGTGGTTTGAGTCCGTAGACGGTGACGTACTCCAGGAGTTGGGTGGCGATCATCCGAAGCCGCGCGTCAGCACTGAACCGGTCGTTGTCTGTGTTGCGGGAATGCACCGGTCGGGGACCTCGATGGTCGCAAGGATGATACACACCTGCGGGGTGTATTTTGGTCCCGAGGACAACCTCACGCTATCCTCTCGGGAGAATGAGCGCGGGTTCTGGGAAAACGCCGATTTCGTGACCCTGAATGACGCGCTGCTTCAAGAGCTCGGGGGAGGGTGGGATACACCGCCCCCGCTGCCCGAGACGTGGAACATCGCCGGGCTGGATCCGCTCCGCGACCATGCACTGGACCTAATCAGCCGATTGAGCGGTCTTAAGCAATGGGGGTGGAAGGATCCGCGCAACTCCCTCACGCTGTCCTTCTGGAGGCAACTCATACCAAAACTCAAAGTGGTAATCTGTCTCCGTAACCCACTCGAGGTAATCCAGTCACTGGTAAGGCGTGGGTCTTCAGCAGACGACTCCTTGCTCGAGTTGTGGCTAACCTACAATCAAGAACTGATGGCGGCCGTCCCGCCCGAGGATCGAGTGATAACCCACTACTCCGCTTATTTCCGCGATCCTCGACAGGAACTGCGGCGGGTCCTCGGATTCTTGGGCATCCCAGTGTCCGATGAGGCCGTTGAGTTTGCCTGCGCGACAGTTTCGGATGCTTTGCGACACCAGGTTGCCATTGAAGAGTTGACAGAGACCGGGATTCCGCACGAGGTGGTGGAACAGTATCTGGCGATGTGCTCTGAGGCCGGACCTCTGTTCAAGCAGACTCAGGCGAGATTGACGCAGGACAGGAACCTGCTCCGAAGGGACTATCGAGACACTCTGCGATTGATACGGCTGGAGGCGGAGGTTGCCGAATCCAAAGAGGAGATTCTCGCCGTACAGGCACGTCTCACCGAAAAGCAAGCTGAACTGGACAAGATCACCAACACGTTGGGCTGGCGTCTCTTGAGGCATTATGGCCGTTTCAAGTATAGGTTCCTCCTTCCGGCCTACCGGCTCTTTCGCTCTGACGCTTCCCTGCAGGAGATGACCAGGTCAAAAACAGAATCTTAGAAACTCAAAGTCACTGGGCTGAGGGCAGGCCCCGCGATTACTGTGACTGGCTTCTTCTTCATAACTATCTGAAATCTCCAACGAGAGAAAATCCGGCCCAGTAAAGCGGATCCCGGGACCCGCCTCCGCGAAGCACTTTGACCATTGCACGCTGCAACGCTCTCGCTTTTGAAAGCGAGGTCCGAGGCGGGGTCGCAGTTTGAATAGCTCGATGAAACTCGGTCATGAGTTCGGTTGTTGAAGCTGAAGTGCTTGGCCAACAACCCACGACTGACGACGGACAACCCGCAACAAACAGAGACCACGCGAGGCAGGACATCCCGTCGCCCGTAGCGTATCTGTCGCGCGCGACCTCGCTTGATGACAACACCGGCAGGTCAGCGCTCAAGTTGAGCTTCAGGATCTCCCTCACCTCGAGCAAGCCGTCCTCGTTTCCGTTGCCTTCAGGTTGCGACAGCGCGACATACGAATAAAGCGGGTTCGCGTCGGAGAGCAGCGCCGGCGCGGCTAAGTGGATCACGTTGAACTTGCCCGCTTCTTGTTTCACCACCGGTTCGCTCGCCTGGTCCCCAAGATAGATCTTGCTGCGAGACGCAGCGTAGAGACGCTCGAGCGCCTTCACCTCATTTTCAGATTCAGGTGAGGCTGCAGCATCCAGACCGCTCAACAGCTTTGCCTGATCGGCAGTCTGCCTGCTGATCGCCGGGTTGCCGAGGGCCAGCAGTGACGGCGAGACGCGAGCGGCCTTCGCGAGGTCACGAGGCTTCGTCATTTCAATGAGAGCCGTGAGCGAGGGCGCGTAGGCGATCGCGTGGTCTTCGATCAGGTAGCGATTTTCTGCCGGCCGCAGCGCCGCGAACGGCATTTGCCACAACGCATCATCGGGCGCAATCAACCACGTGGTCTTGCCGTTCAACTGCTCGCGCGCGGCGTTGAACAACAGTTCGTAAGTTTCGCGAGCAGTCTGCTGAATCTTCTCATCGCGTTGCGCGATCATCTCTCGGAATGCCTTCACGCGGTTGGCAATCTCGCCACGGCCCGCCTTGATGACGTAGGCATTCAAAACGTAAACCGGAGCGCGCGATCGGGCGCCTGCCGGGTTCTTCGACTCGCGAGTCAGCGCGAACAAGTAGGTGTAGCTGTCAGCGACAACAAATTCCAAGAATGCAGTCGAGGAGTCAGATAACAAAGCGGCGGCGGCTTCGAGCCCCTGCGGCGCCGCCTCGCCTCGAAACGTCTTCAAACGGGGATGCGCTGCGTAAAGCGCCGCTTCGAACGCGCGATAGTCCCCGAGAGACTTTTGCAAGCGCAAATCCAGAGTGGCATACCGCTGAAGATTCGGGTGTTGTTTCTCACGCTCGTGCGCCATCTGAGCTTTGGTCGCGACCACCGCTCTCTCGAGTTTGCGTTCTTGTTCCTGCTCGGCTTGCGTCATCGAGTTGGTTATCTGGGCTCGTTGAAAGATGTCGCTAAGCGAGTTCGCGCGCATCCGTTCGGCGTATGAGAAGGCTTCGGCGACTTTGTTCTGAGCGATCAGCAGCTCCATCATCGCGGAGTATGCGGCGTTTTTGGTTTGAAAGAAATGTTGCGCATCGGGTTCTCCGTGAACCAGCCTGCCGCGCATCGACTCGATCGCGGCGATGGCCAAGTTGAAGCTTTCCCTTGCCAATTCGATCTTATCCATCGCGCGCAAAGCCAGCCCCTGCGTATATCGCGCCCGCCATAGCGCATCCGCATTCGCAGTCCGCTCCGCCAGTTCGATCGCACGCCCAATGAGTTCCAGGCTCGCCGCGTACTCGCCCTTCGAGTAGCGAACGCTTGCTATGCGCTCGATCACCCCGGCGACGCGGGACTTATCGCCGAGCGCTTCGTACTGCGCCAGGCTCTTCTGGTAGAACTCGAGCGCGAGATCGTATTTCTGTTGCGCGTACCGCGTTCCAGCGATGCTCGCGAGCATGCTTGCAACTCCCGGCGCGTGCTTGATCGCTGCGAATTGCGTGAGCGCCTTCTCGTAGCTCTCAACCGCCAGATCGAAGTTGCTCATGAAAAAGTGCACGTTGCCGATGGCGTAAAGCCTCATCGACGTGTCGGCGGCGTTCCGTAGTTCTTCAAAGATCTGCACGCTCCTCTGGTAGTTGCTGAGCGCAAGATTGTAGTTGCGGAGTTGAAAGTAAGCTTCACCCACGTCTGAGAGCGTGCTTGCGATCTTGGTCTTGTCGCGCACCGACTCGAATACCGCGAGACCCTGTTGCAGATTGTCGAGCGCGACGGTGTAGTTTCCCATCGCGGAGTATATGTTAGCTATGCTCAATCGGAGGTTCGCGGCGACCCGCTTATCGCGCAGCGTATCCTGCAAGCTCAAGGCCATCAGATAATAGTCGAGCGCGGTTTCGTAAGCGCCCTGCGAGTACTCGGCGCTCGCGATGTTACTCATCGTGCTCACGATCGCGTCGGGATCTTTGAGCGCGTTGGCGTCCGAATTGTTGAGCTCCTCGAATCCGGCGAGCGCCTTCTGATAGTGCTTAATCGCCGAATCGAATTCCTGCTGTTGGAAGTACGCATTTCCGATGCTATTGAGCGTCGCGGCTATTTCCGCTTTGCCTGCGAAGGTTTCGCGCAGCTTCAGGCATTTCACAAGCAACTCGAGCGCGCGATCGTAACTCTCCTGATCGTAGTAGACGCCGGCTAGTTCTTCGAGCGTGTCTGCGACAGCTCGCGTGTTATTCAACGCTTCGAAATCGGCAAGAGCTTTTTCGTAGCTCTCGATTGCGCCCTTGTGGTTCTTCTGAGCGAAATAAACCTGGCCAATGTTGATGAGCGTCGCGGCCTTTGAGTTTCGGTCGCCCATCGCTTCAAACATCGCCGCCGCGTCCTGGTAGTGCTTCAACGCATCGGCCCACCTGCCCCACTCTCGAAACGCGTCGCCCATGTGCCGCTCGGCCAGCGCTACGGCACCCTTGTCTCCGAGTTGCTCGGCGATCTTTCGCACCAGACGGAGGACACTGACCGCACGGTCGTAGCTGCCGGGAACCTGGAGCGGCCCTACCTTGCGACTCACCGCAATGCGCAGTTCCGTCGTGACCATCTTCTTGTTGTTCGCGAGCAGTCGCGTGCTTTCGGGTTCGTTCGCGTTGACAAGCGCTACGGCGAATTGCTCGAGCGAGTCCGCCGATGCTTTCCACTCGGAACCCTTCTCGAGGAAGGCGGAAAGATCCTGAGAGTTATCCGCGTCCCGCCATACCTTCCACTCGGCGCCCTCTTTGATAAGAGCGAAGTTGCGGACCCGCTTTTCGTGGCGCATGGTCAGTGCATCGGACGACGCAAAGTCAGCGGACGCTTGCAGTATCGCTTTGTTGTCGCCGATCTTGATCCGCGAAACCGAAACATCGGAAGCGCCGTAGACTCCACTCGCCAGCGTTTGCAGCGCTTCCTCGAGCCCAGTCGGGAGATTGGGTGAGCGGAGGCTCCAAAAAACTACAAGCGCCCCGAGGTCTTTCTTCGAATAAGCGGCGTAGTAATTGGTTATCAGCGCGACGAGAGCGGTTTCATCTGACGACTGATCTTGCGGCGGCGCGGCTGATGAGAGAGAGGTGATTGCAAGGACTAAACAAAGAAGCTGGAATCGGCGCGGCGCTTTCAATGACGCTCTCCGTATCGAGTTTGATAATTGCTGACAAGTGAGATGGCTTTTCCAGTTTGCTTAGACACTCAGCGGGACGGATTTGTTCCGGCGACTTGGACTGCGCCGCCTATTTGGAGTGCGCCGCCCTATTCCGCATTGAGTGACTGTCGCATGCGTGGCGGCGCTTTGGCTTGATTGGCGCGCACAGAAACCGAGTCCTTGCCTAAATGAGTTTGTTGGGCGAAATCAGTCAGAGCCAAAAGCGCCGCCACGCATGCGACAGCCACTCAATGCGGAATAGGGCGGCGCAGTCCAAATAGCGGCCGCAGTCCAAAAACTTAGCTCGCCGAAATTGGAACTTGAATCGGCGCGCTCAACTGCATCTTGCCCCAGGCGATTTTCAACGTCACGTCCTTCAAGTTCCCTTTCTGGAAAACCAGATCGATCGTTAACTTATCTTTCGACTCGGCCGCTTGCTCGACGGTCATTGGAGCCTTGAATGCGATCGGCGCGCGCTCGATCTCCGAGGCATCCACGTGAGCGGCGCGAGCCTTTGCCGGGTCGATGAACACCAGACTCCATGTCGCGCCGTCTTCCGATCGATGCAGGCCCAGATACCACGAACCCGCGGGGATCGTCTTGCCTGCAATCGTCAGCGGCATATCGGAGTCCAGCGTCGTCCAGAAGTTGCTGCCGAGGCGGTAGACTTTGCCCTTGGTCATCTTGTCGAAGTTGGCGGTGTCTTCGTACTCCTTGCGCCATACCGGCCGGCCATAGTCGATCGCGAATTG
>JBGQGO010000136.1:0-11452 GCA_041497455.1 Blastocatellia bacterium
AAAAGGGCTGCCGCCGCGCCCGGGCATCAAACGCATGGCCGTGCAGACCGAAGACCATCCGGTGAAGTATCTCGACTTCGAAGGCTCGATTCCAAAAGGTGAATACGGCGGCGGCGACATGTGGATCTTCGCCCGCGGACGCTACGAAATCACCAAGGAAAAGAAGGACGGTTTCTACTTTCGCCTCCAGAGCCGCGAATGGAACGATGAGTATCGGATGATACACACCAAGGACAAGGACTGGCTGTGCGAGCGCCTTGTCCCGCCGCAGATCGACTGGCTGCGCGATCCCATCGAGCCGATGCTCGCACAAAGCCGCAACGAGCCTTTCGACTCACCCGATTATCTTTACGAAGTGAAGTGGGATGGCATTCGCGCGATGGTTGCGCTAGACGAAGGCAAGATCACGATTCGCAGCCGTGCCCAGCGTGACATCACCAACCTGTTTCCCGAGCTGCAGATACCGGATCAGGCGTTTCGCGCCGCGTGTGGATTGTTCGACGTCGAGATCGTCTGCTTGAACGAAACCGGGCAGCCGGTCTTCGAAGACGTGTTGCATCGCTTGCAGCATCGTAACGAAGCGTCGGTCTCGCGCGCTCGCGCAAAGCATCCCGCTGTTTGCTACGTATTCGACTGCCTGTATGTCGATGGCCGCCCGATCGTCAACGAATCGTTAGCTCGCCGCCGCGCGTGGATGGTCGATTCGATCAAGCTCCCCAACCCTGCTTATCGGCCCAGCGAAACGATCGATGACGGCCCGGCCTTATTCAAAGCGGCGGCCGCGCACGGGCTCGAAGGGATCATGGCGAAGGAACGCAACAGCATTTACTTGCCGGGCAAACGCACCTCGCACTGGTTCAAGATCAAGACCCGGCACACGGCCGACTGCGTGATCATCGGCTACACCAAAGGCAAAGGCGAACGCGAGGCGACCTTCGGCGCGCTTCAGTTGGGGATGTATCGCGGAAAGCAGTTGGCATACGTGGGCAAGGTAGGTACGGGCTTCGACGAGCGCACCGCAAAAGCGATACTTGCGGAGCTTCAAAAAGTAAAACGCGGAGAGCGGCTAATCAAAGAGAAACCGATAGACGACGCGGTGACTGTGTGGCTCGAGCCTCAGCTTGTGTGTGAAGTTCAGTACGCCTCGCGAGTGAGCACGGGCAACCTGCGTGAGCCGGTGTTTGTGAGATTGCGCCCGGATAAGGCTCCCGAGGATTGTGTGGTGGAGTAGTTGCTATAGAGGGCCGCCTGGTTCCTACGCGACCTCGCTCTTATCGAACGGTGAGATCCGCCCTGAGGCTCGCTAGACGAGGCGCTTTCAGAGGAGCGTTGATTTAGCAAACTTGCCGGCCGGTCGCGAAACCGTAACTCACCGTCAGCGACGTCGCGCGCAAGATAGACTGTGTTCCGAAGCAATAAATCGTAACAGAAGAGGAAAGTCGCTTATCTTCGACGTGGCCTAACTCTCTTGTTCGTTGTTTTGTGCTGTTTATGCTTAACCATCAGGTCTGGACAAACCCCTTCATTTCGAATCCACTGAGCACCGCTTTGTGTTAGGCGTAGAATGACTATTGGTCCTCCCACTTCGCCGTCGGTTGCATTATCAATTTCAAGTTGAATGAGCTGACGGGCCAATTCAGCTTTGTGAAGGTTTGGAAGATCAGCATTGCTGTAGTGACGGGAAAAATATTCTGCAATGTGGCTTGTTTGTCCAAGCGTGATCAAGCCAACGCCATTCTTACAATCAGGGGGACAATCAATTCGCTTAGGATCCAACGAAATAAGGTCTGCTTGATCGAGCCTTACGATAAAGTGGCGAACGCAAAAAGAAAGAACGCCGTTCTCCAGGCAAATAAAAACCGTTTCAAGGGCACGCATGTAATCTGTCACGGGACCAATTCCCTTCTGTCTTGTGTCTTCTAGTGCGGCTATGAGAGGAGGTTTCACTGCGCTTTCAAAGGAGGTGACTGTATCGAAGGAGGTATGGTTTGCGTGTGCACAGTCCAGGGCTATTTGGTATGCATTGTACAGTCCGTCGCTATCTCCTATGAATCCGGACGCAGCAAAAAAAAGAAGATTGCCGATTGGTATGATTTTGCACATTGTGGCGCCAAACGAGCCCTCTTCTGTCTTTCCGACAACTATGCTGTCCGCCCCAATGACGATCTCTCCCGGGGTGCGGATTACCACTACGGTTGTGCCAGAAAGATATGCTCGATGTTTCGTATGCCTTGCCTACGGCCAGTCTAGAA
Organism: Blastocatellia bacterium; assembly: GCA_041497455.1. Taxonomy (GTDB): domain Bacteria; phylum Acidobacteriota; class Blastocatellia; order UBA7656; family UBA7656; genus Onstottus_A. The sequence goes on from JBGQGO010000136.1 coordinate 2,253, forward strand.
TCGGCCACCTAATGAGTCGTATATCATTGCCTTCGAGTCGAATGGAGTTGGATCTTACACGTTGGTCCGCAGTAACGAGCGCGACTTCGCCATCAATGCCGCCATCAAATAGTCTACCGACTGAAAGACATCAAGTTCGGCAGATTCGACTTCCGTAAGCCCATCCTCGCGATTCTTATCCAGCAGCTCGCGCAGGCGAGTCTGTGCGGCGTCTGATATTTTGTACGCGATGATCTGTTCCCTTGTCGGGCCGCAAGCCAAGAAGCCAATCATCTCATCAAAGACTTGACGCGACGGCACGACTCCAATATCCACAAGTACTTTTTCCCCAATGCCCCCGTTCAATATCTCGTTGAGAAGAGCAGGCAGGTGTGGGCGAAACTGTTCGAGCTTTGCAGCCAATTCTTCAGGTACCTCAAGCGTGACGGTTGCCATAGCCTTTTGCTCCTCGGTCGTGGCAGTCATATTATCACGAATCATTGTTGGCTACTGTTCCTCTTGGCTTCGCTATCGGGAGTATTTGCTGAGAACCGAAATCGAGGCATTACCGTTCTAGTCTATTTGCGGCGAGAACGCTTGCGGCGCTCCTTTGGTTGCGATCTGGAGGCACGTTGTAACGCCGTCCTTGTTCGTTTCATTGCCTCAGTCAATAGCGCCATTGTATCCAGGTTAGGCGGGAAGCTCTCCCCGAGTGATACCTCAAAGAGAACGCGGCAAGCTCGAAAGGTGTCTGTGAACGGGAATGTCAGCCGAAGCGCATTTTCAAGGCACCAGGCCACACGTGTAGCACCTTGAGGCCCGCTTTCAATTTCGGCAAGGAGGCGATGCCAGAGCTTCGCTGCGCGGTCAGCCTTGCTCGAGTCTTCGTGGAAGGCCGGATTGAAGAGATCAAGCCAGACATTATCATCAAGCCACCATTGCGAATCATCTAGCTCTTCAGGCATGTTTTCGTGTACCCTCGTTTTGCTTTCGGACAGGAACGGGCCGCTTACTTTGGTCGAGGACGGCCCGCTCCTGTGTTAAGCCAGATAGGGCTGAATCTGTCACCCTTTTGGCTTTGAGATTATCGCTTAAAGTCCTTGCCGTTGACAAGTGGTTTGTTGCTACAATGCCCGACAAGCTAGATGACATGATTAGCCAAGCTGATGCGGCCAGAATCCGAGGCGTCACACCTCAGGCTATCGGGCATTTGATCAGGACGGGCAAGCTGAGGGCTGTCATGGTTGCTGGCCGTAGATTGGTCTTTAGAAGCGAGGTCGAAAACTACAAGCCAAGTGTCGGCGGCAGACCCAAAGGCAAACTGTCCGCAAAAAAACAAACCCATAAGCCAAGATCAAAGTAAGATGCCACCTGAAAGACAAAGGCTGGCGCACATGATCGCGGTCGTTGGTTGACCGGAGTATAATGCCGTTCTCAGGAACGAAAGAAATGCAGGACGCTGAGGAACTCTACTCCAAGATGGTCTCCAGACTTTCGCCGAATGAGCGTCTTCGGCTTGCGGCGCTCATTCTGGATGGGCTGGCCCACGAGACGGAAAAAGCCGGCCGCTCAGCTCTTGATTTGCTGGACGCCTTGCCGGCCGGTGGACGTTTGCTAAAGACAGCGGCCGAAGCGGATGCGTACCTGCGAGAGGAGCGTGACTCGTGGGATCGCTGAGGCGTCCCGCCTACTTAGGCCATTGCTAAGTTTCCCGCCGATGCCGACGCCACTTTCAAAAGACCGCATCAAGCGTCTTAGTGACAAGCAGGGCCGCGTCTCAGACGTTCTAGAGTCGCTGCGTTCACTATCGAATCCAGAAGCCGTTTCAAGCATGGCCAGCTTCGGGATCAATGCCGACAAGGCGTTTGGTGTTTCCGTTCCTGCGCTGCGAAAGCTGGCAAGGAGCATCGGAAAAGATCACGCGCTCGCGCAAGGACTGTGGGACTCGGGTCTTCACGAGGCGCGGGAGTTGGCTACGATGATCGCCGACCCTAAGCAGGTCACTGAAGAACTGATGGAACGATGGGTGAAGGACATCGATTCGTGGGATGTCTGCGATCATTGTTGCGGCAATCTTTGGGACAAGACTCCTTTCGCTTATCGCAAGGCCCGCGAGTGGAGCCGGCGGCCCGAAGAGTTCGTGAAGCGCGCGTCGTTCTCTTTGATGGCGGCCCTCGCGGTACACGACAAAGCTGCGAGCGACGACGCGTTCGTCAAGTGCTTGCCGATCATCGAACGCGAATCGACCGATGAAAGGAACTTCGTGAAAAAGGCCGTGAACTGGGCGTTGCGTCAAATTGGAAAACGAAACCGCAACTTGAATCGACAAGCTATCGAGACTGCTCGCGAGATTCAGAAGCTCGACTCGAAATCAGCTCGGTGGATTGCGGCCGATGCGCTGAGAGAGCTGACGAATGCGAAAGTTCAAAGTAGAATCAAAGGCGGTTAGGAAGTCCTCTGCTGAGCCTTGGTGAATAGAATGAAACGAAGATTGACGAAAAGGGGCCTACGCGAAATGGAGATTCTGCTTGCGGACTCTTTGGGTCTATATCTCACCAGACCCAGAGAGACAGACGAGAAGAAGAACGAAGAACTTGGCAGAGAAGGTGTCGCTCTAACCTTGAGTATGCTGATGAACTTTCATATGCAGTTGAATTCATTACGCGCGAATGACAAACGGTGGATTAGCGCGCTCACGCTGTCGGATGTTTCAGTAGAAGAATCGGCCATGATCAATGGACACGGTGAGCTTCAGTGGGCCGATATGGACGGAATCAAGGGAGTAACAAGATCAGAAGGTTTTGTTTTCAAAGTCGCTGTGACAAAGGCTAGAACTAACAGATTGCACTACGAGCTTAAATTTGGGCGAGACGGAAATTGGAGAACAATTACGAACTCAGCAAAAGGATCCATCTAGAATTTATCAGAGTTAAGCCTGAGTAGCAGCCTTCTTATATCCGAATGCAAGAGCCCCAAAAATCAAGATTGATTATCTCGCAGGACACGGCGGCGCGGCTGGCGGCAGCAGTCGAGTGGTTGAGTGCGTACGCCGCCGACGCTGAGATACTCATCTTGTCCGCGACCAAAGAAGCCGGCGACGAATTTGTTCGCAACGCGGCGTTGGCGGCGGGAGCGCGATTCGGGCTGACTCGGCTCACACTCAATCAACTCGCATCCGTTCTGGCGGCGCCGGTGCTCACTCGTGCAGGAAGAGCGCCGGCGAGCCGTCTCGTGCTGACAGCCGTCGCCGCGCGGGCCGTTCACTTGTTACTGGCTGAAGGCGCGCTCTCGTACTTCGAGCCGGTCGCAACCAGACCGGGATTCGCTACCGCGGTTGCGCGCACGCTCGAAGAACTTCGAATGAACGATGCCGACTCGCGCGCGATAGCGGGGCTCGCGCGCGGCGGTCCTGACCTTGCCGCTCTTGCCGAAAGAACGGACCGCGAGCTTGCCGAAGCGAAGCTCGCCGATCGCGCGGTCGTCTTTGCAGCCGCGATTGAAGCCGCCCGAAGCGCGACTCCTCCTCAAGCCGTGGGTTTGCCGTTGCTCCTGCTCGACGTTTCGTTGACCTCAAAGCTCGAAGCCCAACTCATCGCCGCGCTCTCGCGACGCTCGCCTGAGGTGTTTGCGACCGCAGCGGGCGGTGACGAGCGCACAATCGCGCATCTCGAGCGAGCGCTCAACTGCAAGGCGATCGACGCCGAAGATTCAAATCAGACCAACTCCCTCGCGTCGTTGAAGCGTCACCTGTTCGAAGACACCTGCTGCGAGCCGGCGAAACTCGACGACACGCTTACGCTGACCTCCTGGCCCGGCGAAGCGCGCGAGTGCGTCGAGATCGCCCGGTTCATACAACAAGAAGCCTCTGGCGGAGTAGCGTTCGATCGCATCGCCGTCTTCTTGCGTTCGACCGCCGAGTACGGTTCGCATCTGGAAGAAGCTTTTCGAAGGGCGGCGATTCCTGCTTACTTCGCGCGTGGGACTTCGAGACCGGACGCAGCGGGGCGAGCCCTGCTAGCTCTGCTCGCGTGCGCATCCGAAGGACTATCGGCTCGTCGCTTCGCCGAGTACGTTTCGCTCGCGCAGGTGCCCGACCCTGCGGACGCTGATGAATCACGAACTGAGGATCGCTGGACTCCGCCGCAGCACGACTTGATTCCGGCTATCACCGAAGCGCTCACCGAAGAAGGGCAGGCGGAGGAAGACGCGCCGTTGCCGGCCGAGCTTGAAGCTGCGTCGATCGTCGACGGAACGCTTCGCGCTCCGTGGCGCTGGGAGCGATTGCTCGTCGAGTCGTCGGTGATCGGCGGCGAGGATCGATGGGAGCGCCGCAGCGCGGGACTCGAACGCGAGCTGCGTTTGCGTCGCGACGAGGTGAGCGATGAAGATGAGAATCGCGCCGCGGCTCTGGATCGCGACATTCGCGACCTCGCCCACCTGCGCGAGTTCGCGTTGCCGTTGATCAAGCTTCTCGCGGCGCTGCCTCATAAGGCGACCTGGGGTGAGTGGCTCGCGCGGCTGAGCGAGCTTGCAGCTTCTGCGTTGCGTGAACCGGCGGCTGTGCTCGAGACGCTCACAGAACTCGCCCCGATGTCGCCGGTCGGTCCAGTCGAGATGTTCGAAGTCCAGCAAGTTCTGGCGCCGCGGCTTCGCGATCTCGCCGTCGCTCCCCCGCGCCGCCGCTACGGCTGCGTGTTCGTCGGGCCGGCCGACGCTGCTCGATGCATGACCTTCGACGTGGTCTTCGTGCCCGGGCTCGCCGAAAAGCTCTTCCCGCGAAAGGTCGTCGAAGACCCGATCCTGCTGGACGCCGAGCGCCGCCAGCTCGAAACAATAGATCTGGCGACTCAGCGCGATCGCGTATCAGCCGAGCGGCTCGCCCTGAGACTGGCTCTGGGAGCCGCTTCAGCCCGCGCCTACCTTTCATATCCGCGAATCGACATTCAACAAGCGCGGCCGCGCGTGCCGTCGTTCTACGGACTCGAAGCGCTTCGCGCAGCCGAAGGCGAGCTGCGCGGCTTCGAAGAGCTTGGCTTGTTGGCCGAATCAGGCGCGACGGCGAGGCTAGGCTGGCCCGCCCCCGAACAGGCCGGCGACGCTATCGACGAAGCCGAGTACGATCTCGCTTTGCTCGGACGTCTGGTTGACGCGGATCCCGAGACGACAGCCGGAACCGCGCACTACTTGCTCGACTCGAACCCGCATCTGGCGCGCTCGCTGCGTGCTCGCTCGAGGAAATGGCTGCGCCGCTGGACGTCGTTTGATGGCCTGGTTGATCCGGACCAGGCAGCAAGCGAGGCGCTCTTATCGCATCGTCTTGGCAGCCGGTCGTTTTCTCCGACCGCGCTTCAGAACTACGCGGCGTGCCCGTATCGATTCTTCCTTCAGGCTGTGCATCGGCTTCAGCCTCGCGATGAACCAGCCGCGCTCGAGGTCATCGATCCGCTCACTCGCGGCTCGCTGTTTCACAAGGTCCAGTACGAGGTGCTGACCTTGTTAAGAGCAGCCGAGATGCTGCCGATTACCTCGAAGAACATTGATCGGGCAATCGAGGAGGTGGACGACGTGCTGGATCGAGTGGCCGCTCGCTACGAAGACGAGTTGTGGCCGGCGATACCGAAGGTCTGGGAAGACGGCATCAACGCGATTCGCGCCGACTTGCACGAGTGGCTGCGCCGGCACGCGGACTCCGAAGATGGATGGGTCCCCTACAAGTTCGAGTTGTCGTTTGGGCTCGCCGACCGCGATCGCGAGGACGAAGACCCCGCGAGCGTTCCTGATCCAGTGCCAGTTATCGGAAAGCTAAAACTTAGAGGCTCGATCGATCTTGTCGAGCGTCACGTCACCGGCAAGCTTCGCGCTACGGATCACAAAACAGGCAAGGCTCGCGCGAAGGACGGAGTCATCATCGGAGGCGGTCAGCACCTTCAGCCGGTGCTGTACGCGCTTGCGTGCGAGAAGCTGTTGGGCGATCCGGTTGAATCGGGGCGTCTGTACTACTGCACCGCCGATGGCAATTACGAAGAGCGCGTTGTGATGCTTGACGACTTCGCGCGAGGTTACGCAGGGATCATGGTTGATACCGTGGGGCGCGCTCTCGAGGAAGGCTTTCTGCCCGCAGCGCCCGCTCACGACGCGTGCGTGTGGTGCGACTACCTTGCGGTGTGCGGGCCTCACGAAGAACGGCGCGTGCGCGTGAAGCCGCAAGCCACGCTGGTCGCGTTGAAAGGGCTGCGTGAGCTGCCGTAAACTCGAGTTTGGACATCCGCCCTCCGTCAGGAGGGCCATGTTTATAGATGCAAGGCGGCGCCAAGTTCGCCCTCCGTCAGGAGGGCCATGTCAGTCGGTGAAGGCTAGGCGCGTTCCATAAAACATGGCCCTCCTACGGAGGGCGGCGCGTCTCGTCACGGGGTCTATAAACATGACCCTCCTAACGGAGGGCGACCAACCGCTACGTGGTTGATAGTCGGATTGAACACGTGGCAATGCGCTGCCACTTAACGGCGTTGCTTGATAATCGTGAAAAGAGACGACAAAACACCGAGCCTCTTCGACGCGTTGCCAGATGAGCCGCGCGAGGAGATTCGTGTCAAAGATCAGCCCGACCCTCAACGCAAGCCTCTTGAGAAGGTCACTCCGCCCAACGGCGAGCCCGCCGCTCAATCGAAGCCTCCAAAGAAGGTCGCTCGGCCCAAAGATGTTCAGAGAGAATCTCTCGCCGATCAACCCGCACGCGATCGGATTCGCAACGATCTCGACACCACGCTCGTCGTCGAAGCCGCCGCCGGGACCGGCAAGACAAGCGAACTCGTTCGCCGAGTCATCTCGGTGCTCAAGTCGGGACGCGCGTCGCTTGACCAAATCGTCGCCGTGACTTTTACAGACGCTGCCGCCGGCGAGCTGAAGCTGAGATTGAGAGCGGAGATCGAACGCGAACGCCAATCGCCCGACGCGTCGCCGGAGGAAAAGCAATTCCTGACCGACGCGCTGCCTCAACTGGAAGAGGCTCGGATCGGCACGATTCATTCCTTCTGCGGAGACACGCTCCGCGAGCGCCCTGTCGAAGCCGGCATCGACCCGCTGTTCGAAGTCGCTTCAGACGAGACATCGCGTCCCTTGTTCGAGATGGCTTTTGACCGTTGGTTCGAAGGCCAACTCGCAAACCCCAGCGACGCCGTCCGCCGAGTTCTCAGAAGACGCCCGCGCCGCGAGTTCTCGAGAGGCAGGCCCGCTACGCTTGCGCGACGACGTTCGGGTGAAGGTCCGAGGCGCAGGCTTCGATACGCGGCGTCGGAGCTGATCGAACGCCGCGACTTCCCTGCTCCGTGGCGCCACGATCCTGAGTTCGATCGCGACAGTGCCATCGACACGTTGATCGCCGAGATGAAAGAGCTGTCCGCGTGGGCGGACAAAGGCGACAAGACCCAGTGGTTCACCAGGTCGCTGCTCGAGCTGAAGCACTTCGTCGCGGATATCACTCGCGTCGAAGAGGACATGGGCCGCGATTACGACGGCGTCGAAGCCCGGCTGTTTGATTTTCTGCCCGCCTGGAAATCGAAGAACTACGTTGCCTATTACAAGCGAGACGAATTCCCGGCTGATGAACTGAAGCGGCGGCGCGATGCGTTGAAAGGAATGATAGAGGAGTTCGTCCGGCGCGCGGGCGCGGACCTGGCCCCGCGGCTCCGCGACGATCTGATGCCGATCATCGACGAGTACACACGCTTGAAGGATCGCGCGGGCTGCCTGGACTTTCTCGACCTGTTGCTTCGCGCGCGGGATCTAGTTCGCGACAACCACTCAGTGCGAGCCGAGCTTCAGCAGCGGTTCACTCATTTGTTCGTCGATGAATTCCAGGACACCGATCCGCTGCAGGCTGAGATACTCGTGTTGCTCGCCGCTGACGATGCAACAGAAATAGACTGGCGGAAGGTCAAACCGGTTCCCGGCAAGCTGTTCATCGTCGGCGATCCCAAGCAATCGATCTATCGTTTCCGCCGCGCCGACGTGGCGCTTTACGAAGCGGTTAAGCAGCAAGTGATCGCAAGCGGCGGCGCGCTCGTCGAGTTGAACGTCAGCTTCCGCGCGGTGCCGCAGATTCAAGAAGCCGTCAACGCCGCCTTCAGCAAGGTGATGGGAGCTGCCACGCAACCGGCTCCCGGAGCCGATTCCAGTAGCGTAGACTTTAGTCTGCGTCCGCCGGCTTCCTCTACTGGACAGACACAGACTAAAGTCTATGCTACCTCGGTCTATGCTACCTCGTCGCAAGCGCGTTATGTTCCGCTCGCGCCGCATAGGCCCGGCGTTGATACTCAACCCGCGATCGTCGCGCTGCCGGCGCCCGAGCCTTACCCTGGTGCCGATTACAAGAAGCCAACCTTTTGGAAGATCGAAGAGTCCGAGCCGGACGGCATTGCCGCGTTCGTCGACTGGCTGGTACGCCAGAGCGGCTGGACCGTGACCGAGCGGCGGGACGCAACGACGCGAGTCCCGATTCAACCGCGTCACGTCTGCCTGTTGTTCCGGCGATTCCGGAGTTTCGCGACCGATGTAACCCGGCCTTACGTCCGGGCTCTGGAAGCCCGGCGGCTTCCGCATCTGCTGGTGGGCGGGAGCGGCTTTCACGCGCGCGAAGAGATCGAGGCGATACGAAACGCGCTTTCGGCGATCGAGCGGCCGGATGATGAGCTGGCGGTGTTCGCTACGCTTCGAGGTCCGCTGTTCGCGCTGACCGACGCGCAGTTGCTCACATACCGGAGCGCGCACTCGACACTGCATCCGTTCAGGCAACCGTTGGACGATCTGCCCGAAGCTTCGGCCGAAGTCGCGGCCGCTCTTGCGGTGTTGCGCGATTTGCATCGAGGCCGCAACCGCCGCCCGATCGCCGACACAATCGGGCGGCTGCTTGCAGCCACGCGCGCGCACGCGGGGTTCGCCAATTGGAGCACTGGCGAGCAGGCGCTTGCGAATGTGGCTCGGCTGATGGATATGGCTCGGCGCTCCGAACGGAGCGGGCTGATTTCGTTTCGCGCGTTTGTCGATTGGCTGGTCGATCAAGCCGAAACCGGCGAGGCGAGCGACGCTCCTATCATCGAAGAAGGGCTCGATGGCGTTCGCATAATGACCGTTCACAAAGCGAAGGGCCTCGAGTTCCCGGTTGTGATACTCGCGGACATGACGGCGAACGCCGCGCGCGACGCGTCACGCTGGAGCGATCCCGA